>JASGGT010000111.1:0-8528 GCA_047602655.1 Desulfovibrio sp.
CTGGCCGCCTGCGTTGGGGCCACATGGATAGGCGGCGGCGTTGCGGGCACCATTGCACTTTTGACGCAAAGCCTATCTCCCGGTGGGATCATCCTCATTGGCGAGCCCTACTGGCGCTGTATGCCGCCTACGGAAGACGTTGCCCAGAGCTGCGGCGCAACCGCCATTGCCGACTTTCTCATCTTGCCCGAGCTCATCGAATCCTTTAGCAACCTTGGCTATGATGTCGTGGAAATGGTTCTGGCAAATCAGGATGGCTGGGACAGGTACGAAGCCGCCAAGTGGCTGACCATGCGGCGCTGGCTTGAGGCGAATCCGGATGACGATTTTGCCCAAGAAGTTCGCAGCCAGTTGACCAACGAGCCAAAGCGCTATGCCAAGTATACGCGCGAGTACCTTGGTTGGGGCGTGTTTGCGCTTATGGCGCGGTAGACAACAACTCCATAGATAAAAAAGCCGGTGCTTTCGGAAAAGTCGAAAGCACCGGCTCTGTTCTTAAGGGGTGGTATCCTTTCAGGCGTCTGCATCCATCCGAAAATCCACACGAATTTTATATAGTTTGGTGGCAGGCAGGTTAAGGATGGCAATGCCGGTGGCCTCGGTGAGGGCGTCAAGCGTGGCCTGGCTTTCCTCCCGCGAGGGACTGATAAGCGTGAACCAGATGTTGTAGGCATGCTCGCGCAGATAGTTGTGCGTCACGCCGGGGCAGGCGTTTACCCGCGCCACAAAGGCGTCCATCTTGTCGGCTGGCACCTTGGCGGCGCAGAGGGTGGACACAAAGCCCAGTTTGGCCGACTGGAAGTTGGCCCCCAGGCGGCGGATAATCTTGCGGGCCTTGAGGCCGCGCACGCGTTCGAGGGCTTCTTCCTCACCGATGCCAAGCATCTGGCCCAGATCCGCATAGGGGCGCGGCGTGAGGGGAAAGCCTGTCTGGATGATATCCAGCAGCTGGCGGTCAACGCTGTCCATCAGCGTTTCGGTAGTGGCAGAGGTGGCCGCGTGGGCCGTGGGCTGCGTCATGGCGTTCCTCGTGTGGCTCAGGGGTTTTCCTTGCGGCGCAGTTTGGCCGGAATATAGGTGCACAGGGGTTCTTCACCCATGTGGTCGCCGTCCATGCTGTGGGAGCGGGCACGGCAGCCGCCGCAGACCTTGTGGTATTCGCACACGCCGCACTTGCCCGTGTAACAGGACTGGTCACGGAACTGCAAAAAGTATTTGCTTTCGCGCCATATCTGCGGAAAAGGCGTTTCGCGCACGTTGCCGCAGTTCAGCTCAAGATAGCCGCAGGGCTGTACCTGCCCCACGTGGCTGATAAAGCAGAAGCCCGTGCCGCCAAGGCAGCCGCGCGTGAGCGCGTCCATGCCGAAGGTTTCGGGCGTAACGCTGATGCCTTCTTCCTTGGCGCGCTGGCGCATGATGCGGTAGTAGTGCGGCGCGCAGGTGGCCTTGAGGTGCATGCTGGTGCTCTTGCGAAAATCATACAGCCAGTGCAGCACGTCCTCGTATTCCTGCGCGGTGATGACCTGATCGGCCAGGCCGGAGGCGCGGCCCATGGGAACCAGCAAAAAGATGTGCCATGCGGCGGCGCCGATGCGCTCGCACAGTTCGAATATCTTTTTGAAGCTGCTCAGATTGTTGCGCGTGACCGTGGTGTTGATCTGAAAGGGTACACCCACGGATTTGAGGTATTCGATGCCGCGCAGCGAAGCTTCAAACGCGCCGGGCACGCCCCGGAAGCTGTCGTGGCTGGCCGCGTCCGGCCCGTCAATGGAGATGGAGCAGCGGTTGACCCCGGCATCCTTGATTTTTTGCGCGGTTTCGGGGGTTATGAGGGTGCCGTTGGGCGAAAAGGCGCAGGGCAACCCCTTGCTGTGGGCATAGGCCACCAGTTCGTACACGTCGGCCCGCATCATGGGATCGCCGCCGGTAAAGATGATGATGGGCTTGCCCGCCTGCGGGAAGGTGTCGATGAGGGCCTTGGCTTCTTCGGTAGAAAGCTCGCCGGGGTAGGGCTCCGTGTGGGCCTCGGCGCGGCAGTGCTTGCAGGCCAGATTGCAGGAGCGGGTCACTTCCCAGGCGATGAGGCGACAGGCGGGGCTGCCGTCTTCAAGGGTACGCAGGGGCGCGGATATGCCGCCCGGATGGCCGGAGGAGGGTTGCCCGCCGGGCCTGCGTGGTGGCCGCCCGGATGTCCGCCCGTGTGGCCAGCGGGATGCCCGCCCGGGTGGCCCATAGTGTGAGGATGATTGTTCATTATCGTGCCAGTCCTTCTCGCAGGATGGTTTCTGTAAAGTAGGTGATGATCATGTCCGCTCCGGCGCGCTTCAGACCCGTGAGGGATTCCAGCATGACGGCGCGCTCGTCTATCCAGCCGTTGAGGCCAGCCGCGCGGATCATGGAGTATTCGCCGCTCACCTGATAGGCGCACAGGGGTACGCTGGTATTGTCGCGCACGGTGCGAATGATGTCGCTGTAAGGCCCGGCGGGCTTCACAATCAGGGCGTCCGCGCCTTCTTCAAGGTCGGCAAAGGCCTCAAGCAGGGCTTCGCGGGCATTGGCCGGGTCCATCTGATAGGATTTGCGGTCGCCGCAGGCCGGGGCGCTTTCCGCCGCTTCGCGGAATGGGCCGTAGTAGGCCGAGGCGTATTTGACGGCATAGGACATGATGGGCGTTGTCGTGAGGTCGCCTTCGTCCAGCGCCTCGCGGATAGCGGCTACCCGGCCATCCATCATGTCGGAGGGGGCCACCATGTCCGCGCCTGCTTCCACATGGCTCACCGCTGTTTTGGCAAGCAGGGGCAGGGTGGCGTCGTTGTTCACTTCGCCGGAAGGCATGAGTATGCCGCAATGCCCGTGGCTCATGTATTCGCACAGGCAGACGTCAGTAATAACGTAAAGCTTGGGCCAGCGGTGCTTGAGCAGGCGCACGGCCTCCTGCACAATACCGTCCTCGGCGTAAGCGCCGGAGGCGTATTCGTCCTTGAGTTCAGGAATGCCGAAAAGAATGACGGATTTAAGGCCTGTATCCACGGCCTTTTCCACCTGCTTTTCCAGTTCGGTAAGGCTGAGCTGGAACTGACCGGGCATGGAGCCTATTTCTTTGCGAAAGCCCTTGTCGTCAGTTTCCACAACGAAGTAGGGCATGATGCAGTCTTCAACCAGAAGGGGCGGGGTTTCGCGTACTATGGAGCGGAGTTCCGGGGTGGCGCGAAGGCGGCGGCCTCTATGGAATGTGGTCATGGCTGTTGTCCTTTATTCTGCGAGTTGCAGGTCGGTGCTTGGCCAGCCTGTGCGGCAATGCTGCCGTTGATGCAGTAGTTTGTGCATTGCAAAGGCGCGGCAGCAGCGACTGTTGCTGTTTGCACAGCGGCTGCAGGGTGCTTTGCGCAGTGTCAGTATGCCCTTTTGTCCGTATAAAAAACAAGCGGCGCGCCTGAGCGGAACGTAGCGGGCTACGACCGGGGCGCGCCGCCATGCTTGCACATTCAGCGGAAAAAGGGCTGCGCCGGAGCGCTATTTGATGCCGATTTCCTCATCCGTCAGATAGCAGGCAGGGTCCTGAGCCCATTCGTCGCCGTAATAGGCTTCGGCACGGGCGCGGAAGTTGCCGCCGCAGATGTTCAGGAACTGGCACTTGGCGCAACGGCCCTTGACGTGGGTCTTCTTGTCCTTGAGCTTGTGCAGCAGTTCGATCTGCGGGTCGTCCCAAATCTGCGAGAAGGGGCGTTCCAGCACGTTGCCAAAGGTGTGGTCGCGCCAGAACTGGTCGGCGTGAACCTTGCCGTCCCACGAAATACAGCCGATGCCGCGACCAGAGCTGTTGCCCTCATTGTACTGCAAAAGCTCAAACACTTCTTCGGCACGCTTGGGATCTTCGCGCTTCATGCGCATCCACACGTAGGGGCCGTCGGCGTGGTTGTCCACAGTCAGGATTTCCTTGGGCTTGCCAGCGTCAAAAAGGGCGCGGGTTTCGTCCATGATAAGATCGAGCACGTGGCGGGTTTCGGCGTGATCCAGATCTTCCTTGATCAGTTCGGAACCACGGCCAGAGTACACCAGGTGATAGAAGCAGGCGCGGGGCACTTCCAGATCCTTGAGCAGGCGGAAGATACCGGGAATTTCAGACACGTTACGCTTGTTGATGGTAAAGCGCAGGCCCACCTTGAGGCCTTCGGCCTGACAGTTGGCAATGCCTTCGAGCGCTTTTTTGAAAGCACCGGGCACGCCGCGAAACTTGTCGTGCACCGCTTCCATGCCGTCCAGCGAAATACCAACGTAAGAAAGCCCCACTTCCTTGAGTTCGCGGGCCTTTTCCTTGGTGATAAGCGTGCCGTTGGTGGAAATAACCGCGCGCATGCCCTTGGAGGTGGCGTGGCTGGCAAGCTCCACCAGATCCTTGCGCACCAGCGGTTCGCCGCCGGAGAACAGCATGACCGGCGCGCCGTAGGCCGCCAGATCATCAATCATGGTTTTTGCCTGCTCGGTATTGATATCGTCCGAGCCATCAACCTCAATGGCGTGGGCGTAGCAATGCACGCATTTGAGGTTGCAGCGCTGGGTCATGTTCCAGACCACAACGGGCTTTTTATCTTTGGAAAACTGCAACAGGTGCGAGGGCAGCTTGCCCGATTCGCGTCCGTAACGCAGGGCGTCCGAAGGCTCGTCCTGTCCGCAATACAGCTTGGAAATGCCTATCATGGCCTTGTCCTTATTGTTCGATGCGTTGTTTCAGCACGGCAAAGGCCTCGTCAATGCCATCGGCCTTTGTGCCGCCCGCCTGAGCCAGGTCGGGTCTGCCGCCGCCGGAGCCGCCGCAGGGAGCGGCCACGTCCTTGATAAGCGCGGGAGCAGTGAATTTTCCGTGCAGGTCTTTGGAAACGTAAAGCAAAAGCCCAACCTTGCCGTCTTCGGCCGTTGCCAGGCAGACAACGGCATTGTCGGTAAGGCGCGAGCGCACATCGTCCATGACTTCGCGCAGGGCCTTTACAGGAACATTATCAAGCTTGGCGGCCAGCATGCGCACTCCGTTGACGTCCTGCGCGCGGGCAGCCAGATCGGCCCCGGTGGCAGGCGCGGCGGCGGCCTTTTCCGAGGCCTTGCGCAGTTTTTTGACATCGCCTTGCAGGGCGGTCACGCGTTCGGCCAGCTGGCCGGGGCGCGCCTTGAGTATGCCCGAAAGCGCGGCAAGTTCCGCGCGCTGCTCCACAGCCTGGGCATAGGCGTTCCAGCCGGTTACGGCCTCAATGCGCCGCGTACCGGCGGCTACGCCGCTCTCGGAAACGATCATGAAGGCTCCGGCCTCGCCGGTGCGTTCAAGGTGTGTGCCGCCGCACAGTTCCACGGATTCAGGTTCGCTTTTTTCCGCGCCGGAAACTGTGAGCACGCGCACAATATCGCCATATTTTTCGCCAAACAGGGCCATTGCTCCGGTTGCCATGGCTTCGGCCACGGGCATTTCCCTTGCGGCCACAGGCAGGTCGGCCATGATGGCGCGGTTCACGTCGCGTTCCACCGCCGCCAGTTCTTCGGGCGTGAGGGCCGCAATGTGCGAAAAGTCAAAACGCAGGCGGTGCGGGTCAACCAGAGAGCCAGCCTGCTTCACATGGGTGCCCAGCGCGCGGCGCAGGGCGGCGTGCAGCAGGTGGGTGCAGGTGTGGTTGCGGGCAGTGGACTTGCGCTGGTCGGCGTCCACCTTGAGGGTGGCCTCGCCGCCCTTGTGCAACTCGCCCTTGGTCACTTCAATCTCATGCACCAGCAGGGTGGGGGCCGGTTTGTGGGTGGTCAGCACCCGCGCCTCGCCAGAGGCTTGACATCCCATGTCGCCAGCCTGACCGCCGCCTTCGCCGTAAAAAGGCGTGGCTGCGGTAATGGCGTAGCCGGTATCGCCCTCGCCGAGGTCGGCCACTTCTTCGCCAGCGGCATTGAGCAGCAGGGTCAGGGGGCTGGTTTCGGTCAGGCGCTCGTAGCCCACAAAGGTGCTGGTTACGCCAGCGTCCAGGAGGGGCTTGAACACGTTCGCGCCGTCAGCCTGGCCCAGCAGGCCGCCCTTTTTCTGATGCTCGCGGGCGCGCTTGCGCTGTTCGCCCATGTGCTTTTCAAAGCCCTTGGAGTCAGCGGTGAAGCCGCGCTTTTCGGCAACGTCGGTCACGATATCGAGCGGGAAGCCGTAAGTGTCGTACAGTTTGAAGCAGAATTCACCGGGAATCTGCGTCTGCCCGGCAGCCTTGAGGGACGCCAGCTCTTCGTCCAGCAGCTCCAGACCCTTTTGCAGGGTGAGGGAGAAGCGCTGTTCTTCCTCATGCACGGCGCGGGCGATAAAGTCGGCATGTTCGGTCAGCTCGGGATAGGCGTCGCCCATCACTTCCGTAACCTTGCGGGCCACCTTGTACATGAAGGGTTCGTTCACGCCAATGAGCGTGGCAAAGCGCAGGGCGCGGCGGATCAGGCGGCGCAGCACATAGCCACGGCCCTCGTTGGAGGGCAGCACGCCGCCAGCCACGAGGAAGGCCGCCGAGCGGCTGTGGTCGGCAATGACGCGCAGGGCCGTATCCACATCGTTGGTGTCGGGCGCGCTGAAGCTGTAGCTCACATTGGCGAGCGAGGCCGCGTACTGGATGATTTCCTGAAACAGGTCGCAGTCAAAGTTGGAGCGCTTGCCCTGGGCAACGGCGGCCATGCGCTCAAGGCCCATGCCCGTATCAATGTTGGGATTGGCAAGAGCCACGCGGGTGCCGTCCGCAGACTGGTCAAACTGGGTGAACACGAGGTTCCAGATTTCAAGGAACCGGTCGCAATCGCACTTGCCGATGCCGCAGTCCGGCCCGCAAGACATGTCTGCGCCCTGATCCACATAGATTTCGGAACAGGGGCCGCAGGGGCCGGTATCGCCCATGGTCCAGAAGTTGTCTTTTTCGCCCATGCGCACGATACGGTCGGCAGGCAGTCCGGCAACCTCGGCCCAGATGGCCGCGGCCTCGTCGTCTTCACGGAACACTGTGACCCAGAGCTTTTCCTTGGGCAGTTCAAGCTCCCTGGTTACAAATTCCCAGGCCCAGGTGATGGCTTCACGCTTGAAATAGTCGCCGAAAGAAAAGTTGCCCAGCATTTCAAAAAACGTGTGGTGGCGCGCGGTGCGGCCCACGTTTTCAAGGTCGTTGTGCTTGCCCGAAACGCGCAAACATTTCTGGCAGGTGGTAGCGCGGCTGTATGCGCGCTTTTCCTCGCCAAGAAACAGCTTTTTGAATTGCACCATGCCAGCATTGGTGAACAGCAGGGTGGGGTCGTTGGGCGGAATGATGGGGCCGGATTCGACAATTTCATGCTGGTGGCGTTTGAAAAATTCGAGGTAGCGGCTGCGTATTTCTTTGGCGGTGAGCATTTACTGGCTCCGTAATGGGGTCTGCGCGAACAACGACCGCGCACCACCAAGGCGCGCGGTCGCAGGTAAAAAATGGCCTTTATTCGTAACTGGGCGTGGGGGCTTCCCCTTCGTCCAGGTCTTCTGCGGTGGGCGTGAATTCCTTGGGGTTCAATCCCAGAAATTCCACAACCTTGGCTTCAATCTGGTTGCGCAGATCAAGGTTTTCGTCCAGCAGCGCGCGTACTTTTTCGCGCCCCTGGCCGAGCTTCTCGCTGCCAAAGGCAAACCACGAGCCGCTCTGGTCAATGATCTTGGCTTCAATGCCGAGGTCAAGCAGTTCGCCGGAGCGCGAAATGCCCTGACCATACAAAATATCGAAAATGGCGCTGCGGAAGGGCGGGGCAACCTTGTTTTTGACCACTTTGACCCTGGTGCGCGAGCCAAAGGATTCTTCCTTGTCCTTGAGGGTCTGGATGCGCCGGATGTCCAGCCGCACGGAAGAATAGAACTTGAGCGCGTTGCCGCCAGTGGTGGTTTCGGGGCTGCCGTAGCCGGTGACGCCGATCTTCATGCGGATCTGGTTGATGAAGATGACGGACGTGCGCGATTTGTGGATGGTACCGGTGAGGCGGCGCATGGCATGCGACATGAGGCGGGCGTGACCGCCCACCTGCGATTCGCCCATGTCGCCTTCCAGTTCGGCCTGCGGGATAAGCGCGGCCACGGAGTCGACCACCACAAGGTCGACAGCGCCGGAACGCACGAGCATGTCGGCAATGTCCAGCGCCTGTTCGCCGTAGTCGGGCTGCGAGATGAGCAGTTCGTCAGTGTTGACGCCGAGCCGCCGGGCGTAAGAAACGTCAAGGGCATGTTCTGCGTCCACAAAGGCGCATGTGCCGCCCATTTTCTGGCATTCTGCGATGATGTGCAGGGTCAGCGTGGTTTTGCCCGAAGATTCCGGGCCAAAAATTTCGCTGATGCGCCCGCGCGGAATGCCCCCCACGCCAAGGGCCAGATCAAGACCGATGGAACCTGTGGGGATCACGGGAATATTGACGTGGGCATCGTCGGAAAGCTTCATCACAGCGCCCTTGCCGTACTTGCGTTCGATGGTGGCAAGTGCGGTGCCCAAGGCCTCGGCGCGCGCGTTTTCCTGACTCATGGCCGG
>JASGGT010000112.1:0-8459 GCA_047602655.1 Desulfovibrio sp.
CTTGGCCGCCAAAAGGTCAGTTTTACGCAGGCCGATCTTGATGCCGCGCTGCTGGCAATGCCAGCCGCATTGTCTGGCGCCAGTGTGGGATGCGCTGCCAGCAAAAATTCGCCCGGCGCGCCCGAGTGAAAGACTGTAACAGGGTAGGCCTTGCGCGACAGATCCCAGGCTGCCGTGAGCCCGGCAAGCCCGGCGCCCATGACGGCCATACGGAATTTTTTGGGAGGTAAAGGCAGCAGGCGGCTCTGCGCGCCCACAGCAAGCATGCACGAGAGTTCAAGCCCATGCATGGCAAGGCTGCCGCCCAGATCCTGCCGCAGACAGGCGTTTTCACAGGGGTGGTCGCAAATGCGGGCAATAATGCCGGGCAGGGGCAAATGCCGCTCAAGCACCTTGCGGGCCTCCCCCTGTTTGCCCTCAGCCATACGGGCCATGAAGGTGCGCACATCCAGATCAAAAGGACAGGCCACCCGGCAACGGGGCGGGCTTTCCTGTGTGCAGTGCGACTCTATTTCGTGCAGACGTTGTTGATCCATCATGACGATTGTTCTCGCTGGCTTGGCGCGGATACGACTCCGCGACAACGGACAGGCGGCGCAGGCTGCCGCCGTAACTGCAAACGGGGCCTTCAGAGATATCCCCTGAAAGCCCCGCTGCAAAAACCTTGCGCACGTAGGGCGCTCATGGCCCGGCGCGCGGTAGACCTGACAAATAAACATGGGGCTGGGATACGGGGAGAATCCCTTTAAATCGGGATTCTCCCCAGTGTCTCCAGATGTTTACCGCAATCTTACGCTACTTGGGCATGGCCGCCAACACCTTTTCGGGGCGGGCGGGCAAGTGGCGCACACGCGCGCCGCAAGCATTGTAGATGGCGTTGATGATGGCAGGATGCGGCGCGGTAAGGGGCATTTCGCCCACGCCGGAAGCGCCGAAGGGGCCAGCCTTGCGGGGGGTCTGCACATAGACGATTTCCATGTCGTCAGGAATCATCTTGATGGTGGGCACGCCCGCGCCAGCAAGGGTGCTGTGCTTCTTCAGGTCTTCGTAGTCTTCGGTCAGGGCAAGGCCAACGCCCTGCGCCATGCCGCCGTAGATCTGGCCGTCAACCACCAGCTTGTTGCACAGGGTGCCGATGTCGGCCACGCACACAAGCTTTTCAACCGTGGTCTTGCCGGTCGCAACCTCAACGGCCACTTCGGCAAGGAACAGACCGTACATGTAGCAGGCAAAGGGTTCGCCCTGGCCCTTGGCGTCGCAGTCCTTGGCCGGAGCAGACCACTTGCCGTCATAGTGCACGGGGCGGCCTTCGGCCTTCATTTCCTCATAGGTGAAGAAGCCGCCGCCGGTGGGCTTGCGCATGCCTTCAATAAGCATTTCGCAGGCCACGCGGGTGGCGTTGCCGGTGACAACCTGGGAGCGCGAACCGCCAGCAGGGCCGGAATTGGGGGTCTTGCTGGTGTCGTTCATGACCAGATGGATGTTTTCGGGCTTGATGCCCAGGGGACGCAGCGCTTCATGGGCGGTGCCCAGGGTGCCGGAATCCGCGCCCTGACCATGGTCTTCCCACGAGTTGCCCACAGTCACGCTGCCGTCGGGGTTCAGTTCGGCCCAGGCTTCGGAGGTGTCCGGCCCGTCAAGGCCAGCGCCGTACACGCCAAGGGCAATACCCACGCCGCGTTTGACTTCGGCGGTGGATTTGGCCTTAACGGTTTTTTTGGCTTCTTCGTAGTAGGGACGCATCTTCTGGAACATTTCGGGCAGGCTCATGACTTCAGGCACCTGACCAGAGGGGTTGGTATCGCCTTCGCGGTAGCAGTTCAGCTCGCGGATGTCGAAGGGATCCATGCCCAGCTTTTCAGCCAGTTCGTCCATGAGCACTTCGGAGGGGAATTCGGTTTCCGGCGCGCCGTAGCCGCGGAAGGCCGCACCCCAGCAGTGGTTGGTGGCAACGGTGCGGCCCTTGCCCCGAATGTTGGCGATGCCGTAACCAGCGCCGATGTACTGCGCACCGCGCAGGGTGAGCAGATCGCCGAATTCGGAGTAGGGGCCGTGGTCAACGCTCCAGTCCGATTCCATGGCAAGAATCTTGCCCTGCTTGTTGGCGGCAAAACGCACGGTCGTCCAGAAGGGCGAACGCTTGCCGGTGTAGTTCTGCTGCTGCTCGTAGTTGTAGCGCAGGTGGCAGGGACGGCCCGTGGCCATGACAGCCACGCCCACAAGGGCTTCCATGGTGGGGCTGAACTTGTAGCCGAAGGTGCCGCCGGCGGTGTTCTGCACCACCACGAGATCCTTGGGGAACTCCAGGCCAAGGCCGGGGGCGATCATCAGCGCGTGCAGATGGATGGCAACGGACTTGGAGTGGATGACCACCTGGCCCTTGTCGTTCACATAGCCGTAGCCCACGTCGGGTTCGATGGGCAGGTGGGGCTGACGCTGGGTGTAGTAATCGCCTTCAACCACAATATTTGCCGGATCATTGAAGAAGGGAGCGGTATCCGCGCCCTTTTCTTCGAGCTGGTCATAGTAGACGTTGGGGGTGCCGGGGTGGATTTCGATGGCGTCCGGGGCCATGGCCTCGGGGGCGCTCATGTATTCGGGCAGCAGCTCCAGATCAAACTTGACCTTTTCTGCCGCAGCGCGGGCGTTGCATTCGGAGTCCGCGCAGACGATGGCAAGTGCATCGCCATACTGGAAGATTTTGGTATCGTTAAGGATGGGACGTTCCCAGCCGTCACCCTTGTTGGTGGGGAAGGTGATCAGGCCGGTGATGCGGTTCCTGCCCTTCACGTCCTTGTGGGTCAGCACCTTGTACACGCCAGGCATCTTTTCGGCTTCAGAGGTGTCGATGCCCTTGATGTTGGCATGAGATACCTTGGCCTGGGCAATGGCGAGGTGCAGGGTGTTGGCGGGCAGGCGGTGCGCTGCGTCCGCGCCGAATTCGGCAGTGCCGGTCACCTTGGCGACGGCAGAAGGACGGGGCATGGTGGAACCCCAGATGCGGCCATCGGCAGGCATCTTGAAGGTAACATCGTCCAGCGTTTTATCGCCGCGCATGAGGGCGGCTGCGTCCATGACAGCGTCCACCAGGGGCTTGTAGCCCGTACAGCGGCAGACGTTGTGGTTTTTCTGGAACCAGTCGCGCACGTCTTCGCGGCTGGGATTGGGATTGGAATCAAGCAGGGCCTTGGCCGAAACGATGAAGCCAGGAGTGCAGAAACCGCACTGGGCCGCGCCGTGGTAAATCCAGGAATGCTGCAAGGGGTGCAGGTGGTCGGGGGTACCCACGCCCTCAAGAGTTGTCACGGCGGCGTTTTCCGCCACGCGGCTCATTTTGACTACGCAGGCGCGTACAACCTTGCCGTCAAGGATCACCGTGCAGGCACCGCACTGACCCTTGCCGCAGCCAACTTTGACACTGGTGAGCTGCAACTGATCGCGCAGCACGTCCACAAGCATATCGTCGGGGTTAGCCAGCAAGCGCCGGGGAATGCCGTTAATCACAAGGGTTTTTGTTTCCATGCGCGACTCCTTTTAATGATGAACAAAGGTATATGCCTGCGCGGTAAATCCGCGCCCGGTGTCAAAACTGCATCGCCTCCACTGAGCATTCCCTTTGAGAATGCGCGTTCTCAAAGCGTTGCAACGCCCACTCCGGGCCTGGCCGCGCAACTACGCCGCGCCAAGGCCTTTGTGGCGGACATCCGCTCACGCAACCGCCGGAGCACTCTCAAAAAACTGCCCTATTTTCCGAACGGACAGACCGGATAGCGGCATTCCTCGCACTGGGAGCAAAAGCCCCCGTGGCCCAATGCCGCCACATCGGCAGCCGTCACCTCGATGCCCGCCAGAAGGCGCGGCACAACGAGATCAAAAATGCTGGCCTTGTGGTACATGACGCATCCGGGCAGCCCCAACGCGGGCACCCGGCCTGCCGCCCCCTGGGCATAGGCCAGAAGGAACATGGCGCCCGGATACACAGGCGCGCCGTAGCTGACCACCTCCGCCCCGGAAGCGCGGATGGCAGTTGGCGTGCGGTCGTCCGGATCGACAGACATTCCGCCTGTTACCACTATAAAATCAGCACCTTGTTCGAGAAAATCCCTGATCGCTCCGGCAGTCATGGGTACTTCATCGCTGGTGAGGGTCTGCCCCACCACCGTACTACCCAGAGCGGCAAACTTTTTGCGCAGCACAGGGCCAAAGGCATCCTGAATGCGCCCGTAAAACACTTCGCTGCCTGTTGTGACCACGCCAACCCTGGCGCGGCGCAGAGGCAGCACTTCAACGACCGGCCCATTGACGAACGATTCAAGCTGCCGCAATTTTTCATCCTCAATCATCAACGGCACCACGCGGGCTCCCGCTACCGAGCGCCCCCTGGTTACGTGCTGCAGACTGTGGATGGTTGCGACAGAAATTTCGCCAAGGCTGTTTATGCGGTTGAGAACAGGCACATTAACCCGCAGCAGTCCGTCACAGGCGGCCTTGAGGTCGATACGCCCTTCCTTGGGTTCCGTGCATGTCAGGTTGCCGCCGGAAACGGCAGAAATAACGCGCGCAGCGGCATCATTTTCGTGAATCATGCCCGGCAGGGATTCAAAAACATAGAGATGCTCTTTGCCAACCTGCAAAAGCACCTCAACATCTTCTTCCCGCACAACATGGCCTTTGCGAAAAACAGGCCCCTTGCTCTCACCTGGAATAATTCTAGTGATGTCGTGGCACAAAACACTGCCCACGGCGTCATGCACATGAATGGTTTTCATTGCCGGTTTGGACATGACCTCTCCCGAAGCTGACTTCTAGATTGTGCATAAAATACCACCCCCACAACAAAATGCAAAATAAAATTCGTTATTTATTAATTGTGCTTTTGCTAACCCACTGGCTTATAATGGTATCAATAGATAAATTCCTGCTTTTTGCAAAAAGCGTGACTATTAGCTTCAAAACGAGTACTCCACTCAGGGCTCACGCCCATGCAGCATTGACAGCCGCGCGTTTCTTTGCGAGAGGGAAGAAAAAAGCCGCTGTATTTACCCCAAAATACGGCAGCCATTAAAAGGAAATGCCATGCAAACGCGTTCAGCTCATTGGCCGATGGCTCTGCCCGGCAAAAGCCGCCTGGGCCTTTCCGGTCTGGCGCTTCTTACGGCTATGCTGCTCGGCGGGTGCGGTTTCGGCGGGTCTCCAGCCCAGCCGGAAACGCCCCCCGGCCCTGTCACTGGCTTCATGATTGTCTCCGCAGTGGGAGAAACCGCTACTGTTGACGACCCCGATTTTGGCAAGGGAGTGCGCGTGAGCCTGGACGAGCTTTTCACTTCGGCCAAGGGTGAGGACTGCAAGCGCGGCACCGTGCTTTCAGGCCAGCGCGAAGCCGAAGTTATTGTCATCTGCAAGGACGGCAATGGTCGCTGGACCATGGCCCCGCGAGTGTGGGGACAGGGCCTTTCACAGTAGCGAGGCTGAGACTCCGGCGTATTGCCAGCTTGCCCTTTGGCAAAAAACGATCAAGGGTGCATTGCCTCTGGCTAAACCGGGCAAATGTGATTATTTATGTAAGCGCACGGCGAATACCACGTCCGTGCGCTTTCCTTGTTGCAGTTGCAGCCTCGCAGCCCTGTTGAAAAGCCATGCCAGGAGCATAACTCAGCGCCTCCAGCCACTGGAGATACAAGGCATTACGAGGAATTGACCACGGAACCCCAGGGCCATACAGCCTGTTTGCGGAACCACCTATGGGGGCCATGCAAGCCCGAATCCATTGCATCCACACTGCCATGTCGCACAGAACTATTTTCACTTTCCTGCTGATTTTTTTAGCCCTGTCCTGCACGGTCAAGGCCGAAAACGCACCCCAGCCCTACGCTGCCAACCTGTTTCAGGGCAATTTTTCCCAGAGCAAGGACGCTGCCAAGGACACCAAGGATGCTTCCATCATCGCACCGGGCGACCGGGTGGTGCTGCGCCTGTGGGGCGGCGACCTCAAGGTGGACAGCACCTTAACCGTGGCCGCTGACGGGCATCTGGACGTTCCGGAGGTGGGGGCCATTCCCGTGGCAGGCCTTGGCTACGACAAGCTGACCGAAGCCTTGCGCAGCAAGCTTGCCGCCAACGGACACGCCGATGCGCAGATTTATGCTGCGCCTCTGGATGCCCGGCCTGTGGCTGTTTTTGTCACAGGCGGCGTTGCCAGACCTGGCCGTTACACCGGCACCCCAGGCGATCCGCTGCTGAGCTTTCTGGATAAGGCCGGTGGCCTTGACCCCATGCGCGGCAGTTACCGTGACATCCGCCTGATGCGTGACGGCAAGGCTGTTGCCAGCCTTGACCTCTATCCCTTTGCCCGCAAGGGCGTGTTGCCCGCAGTGCGCGTGCAGGAAGGCGACACCCTTGTGGTGGGCGACAAAGGCCCCACCATCACGGCCATCGGCGCTGTGCGCACCTCTGCAAAATTTGAATTTCCCAAGGGCAAATCCACGGGCGCGGCCCTGATCGAGCTGACCGAACCGCAAAACAGCGCTTCGCACATCGCCCTTTCCGGCACCCGCAACGGCGCGCCCTACAGCACTTATCTGCCGCTCAAGGAACTGCGCAACCTCATGCTTGAAGACGGCGATCAGGTGCAGTTCATTGCAGATGCGCCCGGCAATACCATGATGGTTGAAGTGCAGGGCGCAGTGCGCGGGGCTTCACGCTTTCCCGTGCGGCGCGGCGCCCGTTTGCAGGAAGTAAAGAACTTCATTGCCGTTGAGCCTGGCCGCGCCAACCTTCAGGCCATGTATATCAAGCGCAAGAGCGTTGCCGCCCGGCAGAAAAAAGCCATTGCCGACTCCCTGCGCAGGCTGGAAGAAACAGCCCTCACGGCTTCCTCCGCCAGTGCCGATGAAGCCGCCATCCGCGCCAAGGAGGCAGAGATGGTCTCCAAATTCGTGGAGCGGGCCAAGAGTGTGGAACCGGAAGGCGTGGTTGTGCTTGACGGCGGGCCGGACAAGGCCGACCTCTCGCTGGAAGACGGCGATATCATTGTGATCCCGCCCAAGAGCGACGTGGTGCTGGTGAGCGGCGAAGTCATGATGCCGCAGGCCATGCTGTGGGGCAAAAAGAAGGATGTGGACGACTACATCAAAGGTGCTGGCGGTTACACCAACCGCGCAGACCATGACAAGGTTCTTGTGCTGCACCAGAACGGCTCCGTGTCGCAGAACGGCGATGACATCCTGCCCGGCGACCAGGTAATGGTACTGCCCAGAGTTGAATCCAAGAACATGCAGGCCGTCAAGGACATCACTCAGGTTATCATGCAGGTGGTTGTTTCCGCCCGGTTGCTGTTGGGCATGCCATCACTGTAAGCTTTTGCGCAATTCCGCAGAAAGGGGGGCTTTTGCCCCCTTTTTTTATTTCATGCGCACACAGTGCAAACGTGCGGTTGCGTCACAAACGGGATATGGGTTATGGTTATGCAAGGTATGCAGAATCTACACAAGGAATACATGGAACGCGCCCTGGAAGCATCCCCCCTCTTTTCTGGAATGACCGGGCAGGAGGCGGGCATGTGCCTTGCATGCAGCGGCGCATTTGAAGAACAGCACGGCAAGGGTGCGCTGATTTTTGCAGAGTCCGACCCACCGGAAAGGCTGTATGTGTTGCTGGAGGGCGCGGTGAACGTGTGCCGGGAATCAACCGAAGGCAGACGCGCGGTGATGGCCCACGTGGATGCCCCCGGCGACCTGTTCGGCGAGGTGCACGTTTTCTTGGGCCGCCCGAGCTATGGTTGCAGCGTCCTGGCTGAAACGCCTGTGCGCGTTCTGGGCATTCCCGCACGTTTTTTCTACGCCACCTGCGAAAAGGCCTGCTCCGTCCATTCACGCATGATCCGCAACATGCTCGGCATTTTTGCGCACAAGGCTTTTTTTCTCACACGCCGCATCTCGCTGCTGTCTTCCGGCAGCTTGCGGCGCAAACTTGCAGCCCTGCTGCTGGAGCACCGCCCTGACGGCATGGTTTCACTGGCAATGAATCGTGAACAGATGGCTGATTTTCTGGGTGTGACCCGTCCTTCACTTTCGCGCGAGCTCGCCGCCATGCGCGACGAAGGCCTTCTGCAAATGGAGGGCAGAAGTATTCGCGTTCCTGACATAGCCTCACTGAATTTTTTGTGCGAGTATTTCCCGGCCTGATTGAATCCATTATTTTTCATAAGTTATTTCAGATTATTGCACACAGCTTCCTTTTTTCCCGCGCCCAAAATATTTTCATTTTCTTGAGCATCCGTAACATTTGTTACAGAACCATTGTCCCAGCCTTGATAGAACGGAATCGTCAACACAAGGAGGGCCTCATGGACCGCATTCTCAAGAACCTTGAATTCGCCGCAGCGCTGCCCCTGGCCGCGCAGGTCGAGTGCCAGCCTGGCCAGATCGCCAGCAAGACCATTATCCAAAACGCCTCTGTGG
>JASGGT010000113.1:0-8433 GCA_047602655.1 Desulfovibrio sp.
GTGGGCTTCCTGAAAAGTGTTGGTGAACGCCGTAAGCGCCTTGCCCAGCTTGTCGTCGCTGAGGCCGAGGGCAAGGTTTTGCAGCACCGCGCTGAAAGAATTTACCATCTGTTCCAGCGGCATCTGCGAGAGTGTGCTTTGCAGCGTATCAATGGGCGAGGGAATGGTGGGGATTTCCATATCCGGCGTAGCGGAGCGGAAGTTGGCCGCTGTGGCGGGATAAAAATCCAGTTCCACGCGGTATTGCCCTGTGATGAGGCTTTGCAGTTGCAGCCGCCCCCGCAGGCCGCGCTGCACCATGCGGCGTATGATCTCCTGCTGGAAAGACTCGGAGGGCGCGGCTGCGCCGCTGGCGCGCACAAAGCTGCGTTCGTCAATGCGGATATAAACAGGGATGGTCACGTTGGAATCGCGCGCGTTGGCAACCAGATTGATGCGAGTGACGCTGCCCATGGGCACGCCCCTGAACACAACAGGAGCGCCCGTGGAAAGACCGCTGACCGAGCCATCAAAGTACATCACGTATTCAAGATCATTGCTGAAAAGGCGGCCACCGCCGAGCAGCATGATGCCCAGCACCAGCAGGGCCAGGCCCCCCAGCACAAAAGCGCCGACAGTTGTTTTGTATGACTGCGAGTTCATCAGGATTGTTCCTTGTGCGAAGTTGCAGCGTGCGAGGTTGCCGCCGTAGCGCTTTCGCCTGCGTCTTCATTCCGGTCGCGCATGCCGCCTCTGGTCAGAAAGAGCATTGCGCTTTGGTCTGTATTGGGGTCTTTCACCAACTCGCTGGGATTGCCGCTGGCAGTGACCGTTCTGCTTTGCGCATCCAGAAAAATGCTGTTTCTGGCTATGGTGAAAATACTCGGCAACTCGTGAGAAACAATAACAAAAGTTGTACCCAGACTATCGCGCAGCTCCAGTATCAGGTCGTCCAGCAGACGGGAGCTGACAGGGTCAAGCCCTGCAGATGGCTCGTCCAGAAAGAGAATCTGAGGGTCAAGCGCCAGCGCCCGGGCAAGCCCCGCGCGTTTGCGCATGCCGCCGCTGATCTCCGAGGGGTAATAATCCTCAAATCCGGCCAGACCTGCAAGAGCCAGTTTGAGCGAGGCCTGCTCCCTGATTTCATCATCGGTGAGGTCTGTGTACTGCTGCAAGGGCAGCCCCACATTTTCCGCCAGCGTCATGGAACTCCACAGCGCGCCGCCCTGAAAGAGCACGCCCGTGTTGCGCATGATGCGGCTGCGGCTTTCTTCCGTGCCAGCCCAGAAATCCTCGCCGTTATAGCAAACCTGCCCTTGCTGCGGCTCCTTGAGGCCCATGAGCACGCGCAAGAGTGTACTTTTGCCGCAGCCGGAACCGCCCATGACCATGAAAATATCGCCCACGCGCACGTCAAACGACACGTTGCGCATGAGTACAAAGGAGCCGAAGGCCACCGTCAGATCGCGCACCCTGATGCGCACGTCTTCATCCGGCACGGCAGCGGCCGGGCAGGACGGGGCAGCGCCGGTCGCGTCCGTGTTGGGCAGGATAATGGAGGGCTGGGCGTCAGGCATGTTACACATCCAGCACGTTGCAGATAACGGTGATGATGGCGGTAGCCACAATAATGCCCACTATGGCCTGCACCACCGCCGTGGTGGTGGCCTGGCCCACAGCCTGGGCGCTGCGCCCGCAGCGTATGCCCTGATAGCATCCGGCCACGGCCACAATGGCCCCAAAAACCGTGCCGTACACAAGGCCGATAATCATATGCTTGAAGGGCACCATCTGGATGGTGGCGTTGATGTATTCCATCGGGTTCAGCCGCAGCATGGTGGTGCCCACCAGAAAACCGCCGATAACGCCCATGAGGTCGGCATACAGGGTCAGCAGGGGGATCATGGCCATGAGGGCCAGCACGCGCGGCAGCACAAGAAAATCGTGGGGAGAAATGCCGAGGGTGGAGAGGGCGTCCACCTCTTCGTTAACCTGCATGGTGCCGATAAGGGCGGCGTAGGCTGCGCCCACCCGGCCTGCCATGACTACGCCCACCATGATGGCACCCATGACCCGCAGCATGCCGATGCCCACAAGGCCGGCAACGTAAATCTGCGCGCCAAACTGGGTGAGCTGCACCGCGCCCACGAAGGCCAGAATCAGGCCAAACAGCAGGCTGGTGAGCGAAATGATGGGCAGGGCGGCCACGCCGCATTCGTGCATGGCGGCAAACAGATCCATGGGGCGCATCTTGGCCCTGCCAAGAAACAGCCGCCAGATGGAAAGCACAGTCTCGCCAAGAAAATTAAGAAAGTCCTCTAGCTTGGGCCGCAGAGCCAGCACACTTTCGCCCACGCGGGTCACAAAGCCCACGTCGGTTTTGCTGCGTTCTGAGCCTGCCTTGGCAGGAACGGCAAAGGCCAGTTTGATGAGGCGCTCGAGGCCCTCGGGCAGTTCCGTATGCACTGGCAGATCGCGGGCGCGCGCTGCCTTGACCATCTGCACCAGAAAGACCAGCAGGGTGCTGTCCCATTGGCCCAGGTCGGCGCTTTCAAGGCGCACTTCGCGGATGCGCTGGTCGGCTATCTGGCTTAGGGCGGTCACGGCCTCCAGGGGCCATGGTTCGTCCAGATTCCAGCGCCCGCCAACGCTCACGCGCAGCAGCGGCCCCTGAACAGATACGGTCACTTGCGGACTTGTTTCCATCACTATACTATACGCGTAGCATAACATCTTCGCAAGCATCCTTGCCTGCGAACCGTTTTGAAACCTTTTTGAAACCCCAAACCACCGGGCTGTCATGTCGCTGAAACAACGCCTCAATCTTTTTGCCGAACCTGTCTTCCTTATGGACGGCTCTGCCTTTATATATCGCGGTTTTTTTGCCAACAAGAACATGCAGCGCTCCGATGGCTTTCCCACCAACGCGCTGGTGGTCGTAACGCGCGTACTGCTGCGCATCCTGCGCGATGAACGGCCCGCCCATTTTCTCTTCGTCAAGGACGGCAAGGGCAAGAACTTCCGCCACGACCTGTACCCGCTGTACAAGGCCAACCGTGACGCCACCCCCGAAGATCTGGTGCGGCAGATGGACCCCATCGTGCGCATGGTCAAGGCTCTCGGCATTCCTGTTGAAATTTCTGACGGCTGCGAGGCTGACGACTGCATAGCCTCGCTGGCGGCGCGTTTCTCCGCCCAGCGGCCTGTGATTATTGTGAGCGGCGATAAAGACCTCAAGCAGTGCCTCGGCCCCAACGTGTACATGTGGGACCCTGCATCCAAGGAAGAAAAGCTGCTCTCTGCCGCAGATTTTACGGCGGAAAGCGGCCTCAGGCCCGACCAGTGGGCCGATGTGCAGGCCCTTGTGGGCGACACGAGCGATAATATCCCCGGCGTGCCGGGCATCGGCCCCAAGACGGCGCAGAAAATTTTTGAAATATGCCCAACGCTTGAAGACATACGCGACCACTTTGCCCTGCTTGGCCCCAAGATTCAGGACAAGCTGCGCGATCACCTTGAAAACATGTTTTTGTGGCGGCAGCTCACTTCTCTTTCTCTGGATGTGTGCACCGGGCTGACCATTGACGACATGACCGTCAATCCGCTGGATGAAGCCCTGTGCGCCAGCATGGCGGACGAATTTGAACTGCACGCCCTGCGCCGCGATATGGCAACCTTGGCCCGTTTGCAGCGCAGCGCCCCCGCAGGTTCGGCAGCGTCTACGGCCCCATCTGGCCTTGTATCTGAAGGGGCAGCCCTGAACGCTGGCTCAAATACTGGTGCGGATGCTGGCACGCCACGTTCTGCAGCTAAGGGGTCGCTGATGGCTGCCGCCGAAAAGTCTCCTGCAAAACCGCGCCCCGCAGCCGGGGCAGGCCCGCAGATGAGCCTGCTGGATGTGGCCGACGAACCAGAGGCTCCGCTGCTGAGCGAAGCAGGGCAGTTGCCCCCCTGCGCAGGGCTTGAGGCCGCAATAATCTGGCCCGGTGGGCCGGGCAAACCGCCCCACGTGGCGGTAGATGGCGGCGATGATTTTCGATGGGGCGGCAGTGTGGAAGATCTCTGCACGTGGCTTTCCGGAGCGCAACGGCTGGTGACGTCTGACCTCAAGGCCCAGCTGATAGCCGCCGCCTGCTGGCGCAAACTGCCTTCCGAGGCCAATCCGCCGTTCTTTTTTGATCTTGGCCTCGCCGCCTACCTCATTAACCCTGAGGAAAGCGATTACGGCTGGCCCCGTCTGGCTGTGCGTTGGGGCATCCCCCTGCGCGATGGGCAGGGCGGCAACGGCCCGGCCAGCATGGCCCTGCGGATGGCCGCCGTCATGGAGCAGAGGCTGGAGGCTGACGGCCTGCTCGAGCTGTACCGCACGCTTGAACTGCCGCTCACACCCGTGCTGGCCCAGATGGAGGCGCGCGGCGTCGCCATTGACGCGGCGGCCTTTCAATCCTTTCTTTCAGACGTGCAGGGCGAGATCGACAGGCTCACTCAGGAGGTTTTTGCCGCAGCGGGAACCACGTTCAACATCCGCTCGGCCCAGCAGCTTGGCGAGGTGCTGTTCAACACGCTCAAGCTGCCCTCGCCGCGTAAAACCCGTGGCGGGCAGGCATCCACCAATCAGGAAACGCTGGAAAAACTGGCCGGGCAGCACCCTGTGGTGGAGAGCATCCTTCAGTTCCGCAAGCTGGAAAAAATGCGCTCCACCTATCTGGATCCCCTGCCGCGCCTTGTGGACCCGCGCGGGCGCATCCACACCACCTTTAACCAGAAGGCTACGGCCACGGGGCGGCTGTCGTCCAGCAATCCCAACCTCCAGAACATTCCCGTGCGCGGGCCGCTGGGCAAGCGCATGCGCTCGTGCTTTATCGCCGGGCCGGAACAGGCCCTTGTTTCCGCCGACTATTCGCAGGTTGAACTGCGCGTGCTGGCCCATATGTCGCAGGATACTGCCCTGATTGAAGCCTTCCGCAACGGTGAGGACATCCACGCCCGCACGGCTGCGCTGGTGTACGACCTGCCGTCCAGCGAGGTCAGCCCCGACCAGCGGCGCAATGCCAAGACCATCAACTTTGGTCTTATCTACGGCATGGGCGCGCAAAAGCTGGCTCAGGAACTGAAAATCACCACCAACGAGGCCAAGGAATTCATCGCGCGCTATTTTGAGCGGCTCACTGGCCTTAAGCAGTTTTATGAAGAGGTGGAGGCTGTTGCCAAGCGGCAGGGCTATGTGACCACCCTTGGCGGGCGGCGGCGCTTGCTGCCTGACATCCATTCCGCCAACGGGCAGAACTACGCGCTGGCGCGGCGGCAGGCTATCAATACCGTGATTCAGGGGTCGGCGGCGGATATCATCAAGCTCGCCATGCTTGCTGTGGCCCATGATGCGGAGTTGAAGCGGCTGGATGCCCGGTTGCTTTTACAGGTGCATGACGAACTTTTGCTGGAAGTGCCCACTGAGGCTGCGGCTGCTGCGGGTGAACGGGTGGCGGCGCTTATGGGCGGGGTCATGCCGGGCGGCGTGGCTTTGTCTGTGCCGCTGGTTGTTGACTGGGGGCAGGGGCGTGATTGGGGTTCCGCTCACTAGCATGGGGGGCTTTTTGTTTCTGGCTGCGTCAAAACGGTTTTCCGGTGGGGGCCCAAAGCATATCTTCGCGGCAGCCGTTCCGCAGGGCTTACGGATGGCGACAGCGATTGCAACGATGAAACTGTGTCGTTACATGTGCTGTCTTCAAGCGTAGTTTCCTGCGTCACAACGCTTGAAGCCTGCGTCACAACGCTTGAAGCATCCGTACCTTCCTGCGTCGCAACAGCTGGCAACCTCCTCATAAAACATTCCTTGCAGAAAGCAAAATTCCCACACGTTTCATTTGCTTCTTGCGGTTTGGGGTGGGTGAGCCTGTCAGGCCCATTTACGCAAACCCGACTTTTTTGTCCTGACTGCGTCAAAATCCAGTTTTTAATGCTCGCGTCTTGAGTACGCTGCGCTTAAAAACTGGATTTCCTTGTCAGGCCATAAAAATGCGTATTTTGCGATTCACCCGACACCAGCCATCGCCTCCGCATCCGCTCCGGCGAGTATAAGGAAGGCGACTCCACGACCTGCTTCTGATGGAGGACGAATTTTTTGACTCGTAAGCGCTTCCCGGTTGCGGTTGATTGGGGTAATTGTGTTGCCGTTAGCAGTGTGCCGCCGTCAGCGGTTACTTTTTGCTATGCTTTCGATGGGCTGGAAAACCATGAGGATGAGTTAAGGGGCAGCCTCGTAGTAAAAAAGATTAACATATCTGGCTGAAGCGGACTCACATCCAGAGCGAAAGCGGTGCTGGCATGCCGGCGCCGAGGGAGTCACCTGACTGACATAGCGAAGGAGAAGCTCCCGCAGCAAAGGCCGCGTTGCCCTCGCCGTTTGCGGAAGTTGAAAGCCCTAGGGGGTGCTCCGGGGGGGATGCAAGGGGGGCCGCGGAGGCGCAGCCCGTAACCGGCCCCACCTTGCCGCGCGCCGCGCAGGCGTCCCAAGCTCCGCCGGAAGGCGGAAGGTACGCCCGAAGGGCAGAAAATCTAATCAGCCGCGCTGGGTAGGCGAAATCGCCGCCGGCAGGCGCCCCAAAGTGTCCCACCTTTAAATACCTCCAGCCCACCGGGCAACTGAAACGCGTATCCCCGCCCTGGCAAGGCATCATCCAAAGCCAGCAAGGTGCCGCCCGTGCCTGACCATGAATCTCCCCGTCTGTCAGAATCTCACCAACACCCGCCTCAGGCGGCACAAAACGCACAGCCCGCACATACAGGCGCAAGCGGGCCGCAGGGTGCAGACTTGCCAGCAACTTTGCGGGCAAGGTCAGGCTGGGGCCTTCAGCAATATTTTTCTTTGTTGAAAGCTCCGCTTCACTCCCCCCCACAATCCACGGATGCTCAGCCAGCGCCGCATCCAGCGCCGTATTCCAATAATCCTCATCCAGCCGCGCCATTTGCCAGAGATCGTGCAGGGTGCGGTCAAGGGAGGGATTTTCTTCGCGCAGCAGGGGCAGCACATCCAGCCGCAGCCTGTTGCGCTTGTATTGGCGGCTCTGGTTGCTGGCATCCTCGCGCCAGTCAATGCCGCATTCGACCAACAAAGCTCTCAGCGCTTGCGCGTCCGTTGCCAGCAACGGGCGCAGCAGATGGCGCTCGTCATCGCGGGCGGCCATGCCGCCAAGGGCAGGCCATCCTGTGCCCCGCGTGAGGCGCAGCAATACGTCCTCGCTCACATCGCCAGCGTGATGCCCAAGGGCGATAAAGTCGGCCCCCACGGCAACGCGCTCCTGCTCAAGCAGGGCATAGCGCAATCGGCGTGCGGCATCTTCAATGCCAGTACCGCTGTTTTGGGCCAAGCCGCGCACATCGGCTTGCCGCACGGTACAGGGGATGTTCAGGATATTGCATACCTGGAGTGTAAATACAGCGTCTTGCGCAGATTCGTCCCGCAAGCCGTGGTCAACGCTCAGGGCGTGGAGGTTCAGCCCCAGCCGTGGAGCCAGCAGGCACAGCACGAGGACCAAGGCCGTGGAATCGGCCCCGCCGGAGAGAGCCAGCAACAGCCGCGAACCCTTCGCAAGCCCAAGCCGCGTCAGGCAGAAGCGCTCCACCTCAAGGCAAAGACGGGCCGCGGCGGGCGGGAGATTTTGCAGCGTAGGCGCGGATTTGATCATGGCATGCCTGCGGCAAGGATATATGGGCAGAAGATCGGCCCTGAGAGATTTGAGCCTGTGAGGCTGCGAATGACCGATGCAGGAAGGTTTTTGGGGGATATGTGCCGCCCCAAATCCGTATCAAAAAGCCGTGCCTGGGGGGGCTGTCTCTAACTCAATGATTTTGCGCCAAGGGCAATGAAAAAGGCTTTTTTACGAAAGGAGTGTACTCTTACGGTACATGACTGGAGTAAAAAATACCCTTTTGACGCAGCCAGTTGGACAAAAGAATGAGTTAGCGACTGACCCTAAGCTGGATTGATGCCCAGTTCCACCAGCAGGTTTTCAAGCCATACGATCATGCGGTCGCGCAGTTCGGGCGAGGCATAGTGCACGCACTCGCAGCGCATGCGACCACGGGCGCGCACAAGCAGCTCAAGGCGCACAAAATTTTCTTCAATTTCCAGCCCCATAACGTGGGGGCCGCAGCTTTCCTCATGCTCCTGCTGCACAGGCGAGAGCATGTCGGCGGGAACGGGCAGCCAGAAGAGGCCGTCCATGCCCGAGGTAAGCTCCATCTCGGTGAGCGTGGCACTCAGTTTTGCGGTATCTTCTTCTGTAATGTCGTCAATTCCGTACCAGCGCATCAGTGTTCCTCCGAATAGGGGCAGCCAGTTTTATCCAGATTGAAAATACGGCGCGCAATGCTGATGCGCGGGCCATTGCCCTCCTGGGACATGCTGCCGCGCTTGAGAAACATGATGGGGTCGTGGTTGAGCTTGCGCACCAG
>JASGGT010000114.1:0-8396 GCA_047602655.1 Desulfovibrio sp.
CCAAAAGCCGTCATAAGAACGCGGCTGCCGGGGCGGATGCGGCCTTGGGCACGGGCTTCGCTCAGTGCCAGGGGAATGGAGGCGGAAGATGTGTTGCCGTATTTTTCCACATTGGTGAACACGCGATCGCCTGTCAGTTCAAGGCGGCTGCCCACGGCTTCAATGATGCGCATGTTTGCCTGATGCGGCACCAAAAGGTCCACATCGGCGCCCGAAAGGCCATTGCGCGCAAGCACTTCCTCGCACACGTGCACCATGTTGCGCACCGCGTGCTTGTATGTTTCGCGGCCCTGCATGGTGATGAAAAAGTCTTCACCAACAGGCTCGCCAAGGCCGTAACGGCAGCGCGTGCCGCCGCCGACAACGATAAGGTCGCGTTGCACGCCGTCGCTGTGGCAAACCACGTCTTCAATGCAGGACATGGCATTGTTGGAGGCGCTGCTCACAATGCAGGCCGTAGCCGCATCGCCAAAAAGCACGCATGTGGAACGGTCTGCCCAGTTTACACGGCGGGTAAGCGCCTCTGTGCAGACAAAAAGAATTTTGGCGTCAGGATCCTGCGCCAGCAGGGCGCGGCAGATGGAAAGCCCGTACAGAAAGCCCGAGCAGGCCGCGCTGATATCAAAGGCCATGACCTTGCCCGCGCCAAGCTGCCCGGCAATGATGCAGGCAACGGAGGGAGAGAGCACGTCCGGAGTGCAGGTTGCACCAACGATGTGGGTGAGTTCTCCTGCGTCCATCCCGGCTTCAGCAAGCGCCTTGCGGGCGGCCTTGAGGCCAAGATCCGAGGCGTTTTCCGCATCGTCCAGCCTGTGGCGCTGCTTGATGCCGGTGCGGGTAACAATCCATTCGTCATTGGTGTCCACCACCTTGGCGAGATCGCTATTGGTCAGCACCGTATCCGGCACATAGGCGCTCAAGGCGAGCAGATGACAGAGTGGATTCATAGAAATACCGTATGGTTATATAGCGCGGGAGAAACGTGTAAGTTCCTCGTTTGCAAGAATGGTTTCACCGAGGCGGCTGTTGGTTCCCTTGCGCACAAAGGTTCCGCTCATCTTGATGGCGTTTGTCATTGCCTTGGCGCTGGAGCGCCCGTGGCAGACAATAGCCAGGCCCTGAAGGCCCAGCAAGGGAGCGCCGCCGTATTCTGCATAGTCAATGGTGCGGGCAAAGCGCTTGAAAGCGCCCTTGGCCAGCATGCCGCCGATGGCGGGCAATACGCCGGACGTAAACACCTTCTTGAGCATGCGCACCAGGGAGGTGGCCAGCCCTTCGCTCATTTTGACGACCACGTTACCGACAAAACCATCGCAGACAACCACGTCGATATTGCCAATAAAGATGTCGCGCCCTTCGGCATTGCCAGCAAAGTTGAGATTTTGGGCCATTTTAAGCAGGTCGTAGGCTTCCTTGACCTGACTGTTGCCCTTGCCCTCTTCTTCGCCGATGCTGAGGATGCTCACACGCGGGGAGGCGTAGCCCAGCAGGTCACGGGCAAACGCATCGCCCATGAGGCCAAACTGGAACAGATGATAGGGGCGGCAATCCACATTTGCTCCCACATCCAGCACGACCACGGGATTTTTTTCCGTGGGCAGCAGGGTGGCAAGAGCAGGGCGCTCCACCCCAGGCAAACGCCCCATGATGAACATGCCGCAAGCCACCGTAGCGCCGGAATGCCCGGCGCTGACAACAGCATCCGCCGCGCCATCCTTGACCTGACGGCAGGCCACCTGGATGGACGCGTTTTTCTTGCGGCGCAGCATGTCCGAAGGCTTTTCGTTCATATGCACCACATCATCGGCATGAACTATGTCGAAATGCACATCGGTAAGATCGAGCTTTTCAAGCTCGGCCTCCAGCTTGGGGGTGTCGCCCACAAGCTGGACATGCAGATCATAAAGCCTTGCAGCTTCTATAGCTCCCGGCACAACCACAGAGGGGCCAAAGTCCCCGCCCATGGCGTCCACGGCAATGATGGGGCGCTCGTTCATTATTCGTTTTCGCTTTTGGCGATCACCTGGCGGCCTTTGTAGGTACCGCAGTTGGGGCACACGCTGTGCGGAACGGTGGGTTCGCCGCAGGAGCAGTAGATAACGGCAGGCACGGCCACGCGATCATGGGAGCGGCGCATGCCCTTGCGGGAACGGGATTTCTTATTTTGCTGAACGGCCATGGTAGTCTCCTTTTCCTGTCTTGCGGAATGTTTGTGCGGGTTTGGGCGGCTTTGCGCACATGCCCGCCCGCAAGACACAGCAGATTAGTAAAAAAAATTGTGATTGTCTAGTTTTTGGTGCAGAGTGAGGCCGCGCAATGCCGCCATGAGGGGGTCGCCTTCTTCTTCCGTGCAGGCGCACATGCCTTCATTAAGATTAACCCCGCATCCGGCGCACAGGCCCTTGCAGTTATCACGGCAAAGGGGTGTCGGGGGCAATGCCAGCATGAATTCTTCCCAGCAAATGGCGGCAAGATCCAGCATGGGGGCGTTGCGTTCAAACACGATGCGGCCTTCGGTCACGCCATCCATGTCAGGCATGGGGGCGTAATTTTCTTCTTCGTCTTCATCATCGCTGCCGCCGGGAAGACTCTCAAAATCTTCAAAGCGTGCGGCAATGGTCACGATGGAATCTTCCGCGCAGCGGCTGCAAGGCAGAACAACTTCTCCCTCAAGCGTGCCGCGCACAAGCCAGCCGCCGTCCGTGGGCAGAACCATAATGCGCGCGCGCAGTGCTTTGCTCACGCGGCAGTCCAGGTGGAATTCCTCCATGGGTTCCTGCCAGATGGCGGGGTCGTCCAGAGTAAATTCCTTGCCCTCGGGGGAAAGGTCATTGAGAGAAATGCGATAGTTCTGCATGTGATACCTCGAAAGTCGGACTTCATACCTTTGCTGGTCAATCATGTCAATACATATTGTCAAGCGGCGTCGCAAGCCCCTCTGCGGCGCAGACCAGGCGAGTTGCCTGGGCAAGGATTTTGTCGTTTTCCGGCCCGGTCAGTTTTGATCCTGTGAGGTAGAGGGCCACAACCAGCGGCCTGTTCTTGCCCTTGCGGGTCGTTGCCTGTTCGGGATTGCTCGGCGGCAGCAGTACGCCCACATCGTTGGCGGTGCCGTTTTCTCCGCTGCCGCTTTTGTGCGCCGGGCGCCAGCCCTGCGGCGCACCAGCGGGGATGCGTCCGGCCCCGGTTGCGCAGGCCAGCATCCAGTCCGTCAGCTGTTTTCTGGCTGGCGCTTTCAGCAGATTGCCGCAAAGCAGACCGTTCAGGGTGCGGCACATGGCAAGGGGCGTCGTGGTATCGCGCATATCGCCGGGAATGGCTGTGTTCAGCTCCACTTCCCAGCGGTCAAGCCGAAATGTAGTGTCGCCAAAGCTGCGGGCAATGGTGGTCAGGCCCGCCGGGCCGCCCAACTGGGCAAGCACAAGGTTGGCAGCAGTATTGTCGCTGTGCTGGAGCATGGCCGCGCACAATTCTGATACTGTCATGCCGTCTTCAAGGTGCTTTTCTGTAACGGGCGACCATGGCTGGATATCGTTTTTGGCAAAATGGATTCTCTGTTCAAGAATGCCCGGTTTGTCCCGCAAAACAGCTGCCGCAGCCAACACTTTAAAGGTGCTGCACATGGGGAAGCGTTCGTCCCCTCTGTACGAGAATACTTTGCCGCCATCGGCACTGGCCGCCACACCCAGCCTGCCGCCAGTGGACGCCTCAAGTTCCGCCAGATTTTTTTGCAGGGATTGTTCCTTGGCTGCGGAGAGCGGAGAAGCCTCTGCAGAGGTGCAGGTAATAAACGCGGCACTTATTGAGGCAAGGGGCAGGGCGCAAAGGCCAGCGAGAACATAACGACGGGAATAACCGGAACGGGAATGCATTGTAACTCTGTATCCTTTAAACGTGGTGTGTTGAATGCTGGACTTCTCAGCGCCCGCTGAGCAGCAGGGCGGAAGCCAGCCCCACAAACACGCAGCCCGCCACGCGCTGCATCACGACCTGCCCGCGTTTTGAGCGGTTGAACCATACTGCCAGGCGGCCTCCAAGGGCGGCCACAGTCCAGAAAACCACGATTGTAGCCAGCATGAAGAGGCCGCCGAGGCTCAGCACCTGCAAAGCCACGCTGCCGCGAGCCGGGTCGCAGAATTGGGGCAAAAATGCCAGAAAAAAGAGTGAAACCTTGGGGTTGGTGACATTCATCACTATTCCCCGGCGATAGAGCGTCATGTAGCCCGGAAAATTGTTGCCAATGCTGCCCTGTCCGCTTGCTGCCCCCTCCGCCACATCGGTTGTGGATGCCCCGGCGCGGAACGAAAGCCAGGCCAGCCACAGCAGATAGCCAGCACCTGCGGTCTTGAGCAGGGTAAAGGCCAGGGCCGAAGTCTGAAAAATGGCGGCAACGCCCAGCGCCACTGCCGTGGTGTGCACGCACAGGCCTGTAACCAGCCCCATTGTAGTGATTATGCCAGCGCCAACTCCAAAAAGTGCAGACTGGGTGAGTACAAAGATATTGTCCGGCCCCGGCGCAATGCCAAGCAGCAGGGCAGCGGCAAAAAAGGCCATCATTGCATCAGGTGTCAGCATGAAGCACTCTCTCCATCAAGCAGAAACTGTAGCTTTTGGGCGCGCGGGTGCGATTTGACGGCCAGTTCCAGCCGCAGTGCATCCCCCTTGCAGGCGCAGGTACGGCAGGCAAGCAGCCGCACGGGCCGCCGCCCTTGCGTGTAACGCGCTCCACCGGGAACCTGACCATTGTGCTGGCCCAGGCGACGCTCCATATTTGTGGTGATGCCGCAATACAGCGTGCCGTCAGCGCACTCCAGCAGGTAGACGAGCCACTGGGTAACGGTCATGGCCGTAACCGCAGCGCGGCTCAGTCAAAGGCTCCGGCAAACCATGCCGTCAGCAGAAAGGAAACAGCCCAGTTGCCGATGCGCCATGCCCAGGGATTGGGTATACGGCCCGTGCTGAACTGCCGCAGATCTCGCATGACTCCCATGACCGCGCCTATTATATGGAAGAAGACAAAGCCGATGCCCGCGAGAAAACCAAACTGGGCGAGGCAGACCATAAAGAGCGCAAAGGTCACGCTGGCTGCAAGGCAACCTGACTGATCGTTGCCGCCCATCCACACGCGGCCAAGGTTCATGCCGCCGAGGCCTCCGGACTGGCCGAAGGTTCCACGGTAAAAAAATCTGCTGCGGTACTCCTGACGCCCCGAGCCCGCATGGTCTGAACCTGCGCCCGCTCCATTCCCATAGGGCCCAAAGTCTGGGGTGCTATTCCACCCGTTGCCCTGCGCTCCGGCATTACCTTGCCCTGCGGTGTGCTGGCTGGCATTGCGCGGGTCATCATGATCGTGCAGAATTTCCACATCAACCACGCGCGGCGCGCCCGTCCTGCCCGCATCGCCTTCAGGCAGCGCAGCCTGTTCAGAGGTATCGGGTTGGTTGTGCCGCGGGCCGTTTGGGGGAACAGTCATGCAGAATCTCCTCAAAGCGCAAAAAAGGTTGGGCAAGCCCTGCGCCTGCTGTGTTTGTGCCTTCTGCCAGCTACGGCGTCAAGGGGCGGCTTGCCAACAGCCCGCGCTGGTACTACTGTCGGGCCGTGCAACTTCGGCGGCAAAGCCGGAATCAAAGGAGACGTTTATGAAAAAAATAGGTTCTGCAATCCTTTTGGCCGCAGCGCTGGCCCTGGGTTCAGGAATGGGTGCTACAGTTCAGGCGGCTCCCGCCAAAAGCGTCGAGCAGACGCTGGATGAGGCGTGGACTGCGTACAATATTGGTCAGTACAACAAGGTTGTGCAGATGGTGCAACCTCTGGCCAGCGATGGCAACCCCCGCGCTCAGGTGCTGCTGGGCCGCTGTTACGAAAACGGCCTTGGCGTGGCGCAGGATATGGAAACCGCTGCCAAGTGGTTTCGCATAGCTGCCGAGCAGAATTATGCCGAGGCGCAGGTGCAGCTGGGCTATCTGTATGAATTGGGCGCCGGGGTTCCCAAAAACGATACCGCCGTGGCCGATCTTATGAGCCGCGCCGCCACTGCTGGCAATGCGGAAGCCCAGTTCAACCTCGCGCTTTATTACAGCCAGGGGCGGTATGGTTTTGCCAAGGATCCGGATCAGTCCTTTGCCTGGGCCAGGCGTTCTGCCGATCAGGGCTTTGCACAGGCGCAACGTTACGTGGGCGCATGCTATGAATTTGGCGTAGGCGTGCCTGTAAATCCGTCAGAAGCCGCTGCGTGGTACAGCAAGGCAGCAGCTCAAGGACTTGAAAAGGAAGGCAATATCTTCAACACAGAACGCGTATACACCATGCCGTAACCGATAACACTTCTTTATTGCAACACGATGCCCCCGAGTTATCCTGACCGGGGGCATCGTGTTTTTATTGAATGCAATCACTAAACATGCTCTGCCCATTGCCATAAAGGTCAGAATGTTTCATGTTAGGGTATCCGTTAGCCGCGGCAGTGCAGGCGGGAGCACGGTTTGCCCTATTGCATATCCGAAACATGACGATAAAACTGAAAACTGTTCCTTTTTCAGAACGGGCGTCTGGTACCGGGAGGCACTATGAAGCTGGGTCTTTTGACGAAGATGTCGTTGTACATCCTTATTCCATCCATGCTTGGCCTGGCTCTAGTGGCAGGCATAAGTCATTATATGTCTGAAGACGCTTTGCGAAAGCAGGCCCGGCAGGATATTGCAGCCATTCTGAAAGGGCAGGAAGTGGGCCTGAACGCGGTCTTTGTATCCATGAAGGAAGCCCTGGCCCAGATTGCCGAAAATCGCCGTCTGCGTCTTTTTCTTGAAGCTTACGCCAATGGCGCGCCCATTGACCGTAGTGACGAGCTTTTTCTGCATGCCCATGACGCCCTCAAGAACTTTACCGAGGTCAACAGCAATATCGCCACATGCGGCCTTATTGCTCCTGACGGCAAAGTCATTATGCACAGCAAAAGGGGCGATACGCAAAAGTTCAGCAGCACCATTGGCGAGGATTTTTCAAAGCGCGTCTATTTTATCAATGGCATGAAGGGCGTGGTCAGTTCTGTCGGGCTGGTCAGCGTGGCCACCAATAAAATGACCACCATCATCGGTATGCCCGTTAAGGACAAAGGCAAGATCGTAGGCGTTATTTACGGGGGCACAGACAACGACAAACTGGCCGAAGCCACCACAAACAAGATTAATCTTGGTGAAGTTGGCCTGGCTTTTGTCATCAATACGGAAGGCGTGATCGTACAACACCCCGACCTGAAGCGTATTGGACAGAAAGAAGCTGGTTCGCCCTGGGTCGCGGAAGTTCTCAAAAACAAAAAGGGCCGCCTTGAATTTGTGAATGCCGAAGGGCTTGAAAAAATTCTGTACTATACAAATATGCCCGATGAAGGCTGGATATTGTGCCTGGAGCTGGACAAAGCCCGTCTTTACGAACCTATCAGCGACATGCTGGTCAATAACGTCATAACGGCAGTGGCTTGCGCCCTTGTTGTAGGCATCGTCATCTTTTTGTGTGTACGAAGCATCGTGCACCTGCTGGGGGGGCTTTCCGGCATTGCCGAGGCTATTGCGGGCGGCAGGCTTGAATGCTCTGCGGCAGAGGAACGGCTGCTGCGAACCTCTGAAAAAAGAGGCGACGAGTTCAGCGTACTTTCATTTGGCATGGAGCGCATGATGGCCAACATCAAGCGCCTGCTGGGCGAAAGCGATGAAAAAACAGCTGCTGCGCACAAGGCCACGGAAGAAGCCCGCCAGGCAACGGAACGCGCAGAGCAGGCCGCCATCCAGGCCGAAAATGCGCGCAAGGAGGGCATGCTGGCGGCTGCGGGGCAGCTTGAAGGCGTGGCGGATATTCTTGCTTCGGCTTCGGCGCGGCTTTCCGAGCAGATAGGGCAGTCAGAGAAGGCCGCCTCAGAATCAGCACAGCGTCTTACTGAAGCGGCCACGGCCATGAACCAGATGAACGCCACAGTGCAGGAAGTGGCCCGTAATGCCTCGGCTGCTTCCTCCACCTCCGAGGATACGCGCAGCAGCGCTGAAAGTGGTTCAAACATTGTGCAGCAGTCCCTGCAAAGCATCGGTCAGGTGCGCGAAATTTCGCACGGGCTCAAGAGCGACATGGCGGAACTGAATGACCACGCTCAGGCCATCAACCGCATAATGAACGTGATTTCAGATATTGCCGACCAGACCAACCTTCTGGCCCTCAACGCGGCCATCGAGGCCGCACGGGCGGGCGATGCCGGGCGCGGTTTTGCTGTGGTTGCGGACGAAGTGCGCAAACTGGCAGAAAAAACAATGGCCTCGACCCACGATGTGGGCAATGCCATCAAGGCCATCCAGACCAGCACGGCCAAAAGCGTGGAGGTTGTGGACGTTGCTTTGCGGCAGGTGGAGGTC
>JASGGT010000115.1:0-8385 GCA_047602655.1 Desulfovibrio sp.
CTGTTGCAGAGCTGGGCCATGCGCAGCCAGCAGCGGCGCTACCCGCTGGATTGGGTGCAGACGGTATTTCGGGGTGACGGGCGCGATTTTGATATCGGTGTGAACTACACGGAATGTGGGCTGATGAAGTATTTTGCTTCGCTGGGCATGCCCGAGCTGGCTCCTTACCCATGCCGGGTGGACTTTCCTACCGCGCGGGCGGAGGGCACGGGCCTCGCGCGCACCTCAACGCTGGCTGAAGGCGGCAAGGTATGCGATTTCCGCTACAAGCAGGGGCGGGAAACAACCCAGGGATGGGATATGGCGTGACGCGGCTTGCGCGGCGGCCTTGCAGCCATGCCGCGCACAGTCGTCAGCTTTTTTTGACTGCCAGCACGTCTTTTTCAACCAGCTTGCGCATGGTTTCCGCACAGCGAAAAATATCCCTGCCCACAATGTCTGCTTCTTCAAGCAGCGTGGTTTCGCCATCGGCATAGGCCAGCAGATCCATCATCAGATTGACCTGTTCCGTACAGGATGTTTTTGTGCTCAGCGTGGGGTAGAGGCCGCGCTTGCCCAACTGCGGTTCGCACAGCACGCGCGGCTCGTAGGTGACGTTTTCTTCCAGCGCCTCAAGGATGCGCGTCATGATGTTCACGCTGCCTTCAAGGCCCTTTTGCGTAACAAGCGAGCAGTCGTCCAGCGAGGTGTGGTACTCGGGGTAGACGTGGTATTTGCTGCGCATGACGCTGCACAGGGGCAGGTCGATGCCGGGCGCGCAGTACTGGCGCTCGTCGCTCTCGCGGTCAAGAAAGGTGTAGCGGATAAAATCGGGCGCAAAGTGGTGCAGCACGTGCAGGGCGGCCTTGTCGGCCAGGGTGTTGCCCCTGCGGCTGGGCAGATAGGAATAGGCCCGTTCATCACCCATGCAGGTGAGGTTGAAACCAGCCACCACATTGCGGCGCAAGGCCTCGTGGTTGCGGCTCAGATAGGTGATGGAGCCGATGGTTTCCGGCACAAAGGCAAAGCGGTAGGTGTAGCGGCGCGGGCGCTGCGCCACCCACTGAGCCAGAGCCGTTGCCACCACCGGGCCGGAAAGCTCGTTATTGGCCATGGAGGGGTGGCAGACGTAAGTGGAAAGAAAAATTTCTTTTTCGCTCTGGCCGGGGATTACAAGCTCGCCGTAGGTCAAATGCCCGGGAGCCAGCGTGGAATCGATGGAGGCATGGTACATGCCGGGGGCCAGCTTTTGCCGCTGCTCGTGATTGATGCAGAAGCCCCAGCGCCGGGCATAGTATGAAGTGACATAGGGAATGGCATTGGGCATTTCGGGCAGTGAATGCAAATGATTTTGCAGGTCTTCCAGCGAAATGGCGCAGTCTACGGGTTCGGAATACCCCATCACATGCAGGTTTGTGTCGGCAAAATCGGCAATCACTTCGCCCGATGGGCCGGTCAGTCGCGCGCCCCTGATGTTCCATTCGTCCGGCACTGTCCAGTCAAAAACCTTGGATCCTGATGCTACCTCAAAGGTATGTAATCCCGGTAATTCTTCCTGCAACATGCGCAACGTTTGTCGCACCCCGTTGCCCGTAATACTGCGGCATATGGGAAAAAGACTGCGAAGAAAGTCATGGAAGCTCGTCATTATCCTTCCTTATGTTGGCATCGCGTGAGGCAGCATTTCCCAAAAGGGGCACTAACCCTGAACGCCGAATTCCAGGGGGGGAATTTTTCGGCGGCAATGCCTGTCGCGAGCTTGCTTATGGCGACTAAGGCGCGCAGTCAAGCAGCAATTTTCTGTAACGGAAAAAAGATGCCCGCTGCCCCCAAGTAGGGCTTTTGTTCCCGGTCTCCGCGCAGGCCAGACTGCCATTATGACCGCGCGCGTGGAGTTTCAACGGCAGCACGGGCCAAGCGTGAGCCAGCGCGCCTTTTTAAGATTAGCATTTATTCTGCGCGTAGAAAAGCCCCGGGGCGGGCGGCAAAACATCCTTTTCCACCATCAACAATACTGGTATGCAAAAAGTGCTCGCGCAATGCAAGCAACTATAAGTAAAATCAGCTAGAATCTGGAGATCCCATGCCTCATATCAGCCTTACCGAAGCACAAAAACTGGGCGAAGACATTTTGCAGGCCCACAAGGTTGGGCAGCGAAACGCCCGGTTGGCCATAGCTTCACTCCTGCGGGCAGAAATGGAAGGTCTGCCCTCGCACGGATTTTCACGTATTCCCTACTATGCAGCTCAGGCAGCGGCAGGCAAGGTTGACGGCAATGCCGTTCCGGTGGTGGAACACACAAAGCCCGGCGTGGTGCTTGTTGACGCCTGCTGCGGCTTCGCCTTCAGCGCTTTTGCCGATGGCCTGCCTGTGGCGGCTCAGGCCGCCAGGGAGTCTGGCGTGGCCCTCATGGCCGTTCGCAATTCGCACCATGCGGGCGTGATGGGATTCCCCGTGGCGGATCTGGCGTTGCAGGGCCTGCTGGCCCTTGGCTTTGCCAACAGCCCCGCAGCTCTGGCCCCTTACGGCGGCTCAAAGGTGACGTTTGGCACGAACCCTCTGGCCATGGCCTGCCCGCGCAAGTACGCTCCGCCCCTTGTCATTGATCTTTCCATGGGGCTGCTGGCGCGCGGCAAGATTTTGCAGGCCGCAAAAAAGGGCGAAAGCATCCCCGAGGGCGCGGCTGTGGATGCAGAGGGCAATCCCACCTGCGATCCTGTCAAGGCCTTCAACGGCGCATTGCTGCCCTTTGGCGGCCCCAAGGGCTATGCTCTGGCCCTCATTGTGGAAATAATGTCGGCAGCGCTTACAGGGGCTTCGCTGGCCATTGAGGCATCTTCGCTGTTCACGCCGGACGGCCCGCCGCCGCGTCTGGGACAGAGTTTTTTGATCATGGATCCAGCGGCCTCAGCAGGGGCAAATTTTCTGGACCGCGTGGAGCAGTTGCTGGGCTTTATCAGCGATCAGCCGGGCGCGCGCCTGCCGGGCGACCGCCGCATCGGCCTCAGCCGCGCCGCCAGCGAGAATAATCGTATTGATCTGCCGGAGGATCTGCTGGCTCAGCTGCAATCGCTGCTCTAGCCGCAGTGTTTAAACGGTTTTGCCCTCTGGCGCGCAAGGCCGGAGGGCAAAACCGTATTTCAGTCATGGTTGCAGGTCGGTTACTTGAAGGGAAAGTACAACTCCCACAGGTGCGAAAGCGGCAAAATAATGCCCATCGCGGGCAGCATGTTGATGACCGGGAATATTTTAATATCGCACATGCGCAGGCCCGTGGCCACAAAGATGACGCCGCCGCAGGCGGTGAAGTCGTTGAGCATGGCCGGGGTCATGAACGGGGCAATGGTGGTGGCCCCCATGTAGATGAGCGCCAGAATAATAAACTGCGGCACGGCGATAAGGCTTACGGAAAAGCCCATGAAGGAGCCGAAAACCACGCCGGTAAACATGTCCAGCGCAGCCTTGGTCAGCAGGATGTCGGGTTTGCCGGTGAGGCCTTCATGAAAGGCCCCCAAAAAGCCCATGCTGCCAAAGCAGAATGCCGCCACCAGGGTTATGACCATCAGGGAAAAGTTTTCGTCGCCCATGCGCTTGCTCTTAAGCAGGCTAAAAATTGCCCGCAGGAACTTTTGCAACAGGGCCTCGGCATATATGATTTCGCCCACCATCGTGCCGAGAATGAGCGAAATGGTCACGGCGGGCAGTGCTGCGGCCTTACCCACAAGGGTTGCGCCCAGACACAGGGTTATGACGCCAAAGATGGAAGGCAGCGCTTTTTTGAGCCGTTCAGGAAAAATATCGGCAAAAATAACGCCGATGATGCCGCCGATGAAAAGTCCGCCACTGTTCACAATAGGCCCGATCATATGCGTACTCCGCGTGCTGGCATGGAAATCGTTCTGAAAGGCGGACAGGAAAGAGGGGTCTGTAGGCCGGGTGAATCGATGTGGTGATGCCAAGTTTATCGCCCCGAAAACAACAGGGCGCGCGGGCGCGGGGCCGCCAGCGTGCCGGAAGTGTCATCAACAGAATGTTCTGATGTGCAGTTTGGGTAACACAAGGTATTTGGGTTGACAATAATCCCCCGGCTGGGGCGAAAATCAGGAACAGAAGGGGTAAATATGATTGTCAGAACGTGGCACGGTTGCGTGCCGGAGGCTATGGGCAACGCCTTTGCCGAGCATCTGCGCAAAACGGGCGAAGACCACGCCAAAAGCGTTGACGGCAACTTGGGCGTTGCGGTCAGGCGTATGACCTTTCGCGGTTGGGAGCACTTTTTCTTTGCCACATGGTGGGATTCGCTGGAGGCCATAAAGGCCTTTGCGGGCGAAAATTATCAGCTTGCCGTGCATTACCCGGATGACGAGCGCTTTGAGCTGGTGGCAGACCCTTATGTGTTCCACCACGAGGTGGATCAGATCACGCCCCTGTAAACACAAATCTGCGAGCAATGTGGTAAGGCCATGATATACGCGCTCATTGCTCTATGCGGCATTGCGGCAGGGGCTATCAGCGGGGTGGTGGGCACCGGGTCGTCCATAATCCTGCTGCCTGTGCTGAGTCTGGCCTTTGGCCCCAAGGCCGCCATCCCCATCATGGCTGTCGCCTCCATTGCGGGCAATGCCTCGCGCGTGGTGGCCTGGCGGCGGCAGATAAGCCTCAAAGCTTTTGCCTGCTATTCTGTGACTGCCGTGCCTGCGGCGGTGCTCGGCGTGCGGACGCTCTGGATCATGCCCGCAGAAATTTCCAACCTGTGCATTGGTCTTTTCTTTTTTGCGCTCATCGGTTTGCGCCGGGCCAGCCGTACGCGCGGCATGCTTCTGGGCCCTCGGCAGATGGCCCTGGCAGGCGGGCTTGTGGGGTATCTGACAGGAGTTGTGTATTCCACCGGGCCGCTGACCATTCCCATCTTTGCCGGTTTTGGCCTCGCCAAGGGCGCGCTGCTTGCCACCGAGGCGGCTGCGTCCATTGCCGTGTACTTTGCCAAGGCTCTGGCCTTCGGCGCTGTGGGCGGCCTGCCCCTGCCCATTCTGTGCGATGGACTCGTGGTTGGGGCGGCGCTGGCTGTTGGCACGTTTCTGGGCAAGCGTTTTGTGCTTGGCATGTCTGAAGCGACCTTCAGCCTGCTTATTGATATCATGCTTGCCTGCGCGGGCTTTGTGATGACGGGCGGCGCGCTGTTGGGGTAGAGCCTGCGCGGCGGGGAAGCGGGGTTTTGCCCTCTTCACAAAAGACAGCAGGAGGCATAACAGACCCTGAATGAACTGGCGCTGCGGCAAAATTGGCAGAACAAAGCCCGGCGCTGCATTTGCGGCACAGCAACAAACAGGGACACGACTCATGGCACAGCATTACATGAAATACGGCGACAGGGAATTTTCTGTGGAGCTTGGCAACGGCCTCATCGCGGCGGAGCTGCATTCCAACGCGGTTGCACTGCCCGCTAAAAGCGCGCTGGAGCACATTAACGAAGCTCTGGACAATCCCATTGGTTCTCCCCGGCTTGAGGAAATGCTCAAACCCGGCCAGACGGTGTGCATTGTCGTGCCAGATTCCACCCGCCTGTGGCAGTCGCCCAATGTTTACGTTCCTGCTGTGGTGGCCCGTCTGAACAAATGCGGTATCCGCGATGAGGACATTCGCATTCTCACGGCCACTGGCACACACCGCCCCATGTCGCGCGAGGAGCACATTTCAATCGTTTCTGAAGATATTTACAACCGTATTCAGGTTATTGACCACAAGTGCCGCGATGCGGCGGATATGGTCAAGGCGGGCGTGACCAGCAACGGCACCGAGGTGTGGTTTAACCGCTTTGCCATGGAATGCGACCATATCATCCTGACTGGCGGCGTGGTGTACCACTTTCTGGCCGGATACGGCGGCGGCCCCAAGTATCTGCTGCCCGGCATCGCCAGCTACGAAACTATTCAGCGACATCACAATCTGGCCCTGAACAAGGGCTTTGGCAGCGGTACCAATGCGGCGGTGCGCAGCGCCAATATGGAAACCAGCAATATTTTTCACGCTGACCTTGAAGAAGCTGCCCTGCTGGCCAAGCCCAGCTTTCTGCTCAACGTGGTGGTGGACGACAGTTACAATATCATCAAGGCCGTGGCTGGTGACATGGTGCAGGCCCACCGCGAGGCCTGCGCGCTGGTTGATGCCATCGATGGCGTCAACGTGGGAGAACGCACGCCTCTGGTCATCGCCAGCGCGGGTGGCGCGCCCAAGGACATCAATTTTTACCAGACCATCAAAACCCTGGCCAACGCTCTTGCGGTGGTGAGCGAAGGCGGCACCATCATCATCCTGTCAGCCTGCACCGAGGGCTTTGGCAGCCCGGATACCCAGCACCAGATTTGCGATTTCGACAATATGGACGCGCGCGAAAAAGACCTGCGCGAGAATTTTTCCATTGGCAGCTACGTGGGCTTTCTGTTCGCGGAATCGGCGGAAAAGCACAACCTCATCATGGTCAGCTCCATGAATGCTGCGGATTTTGCAAAAACAAAAATCCATATCACCACAACACTGGACGAAGCCCTTGCGCTGGCAAAAAAGCTGAACGGCGGCAACGACCTGCGGGCAACACTGCTGCCCCACGGGGCAAATACTCTGCCCAAGCTCCATGCGGTCAACAGCTAGAACGCTTAAGCGTTGAAAAACTCACGTAAGGCAGGCAAAGCCTGTCGTAGTACCCTGCCTTGATTGATGGATTGATTACAGCGCATCGGGCCTGAAGACGACTGGATTGTCTTCAGGCCCGATGCTTTCGTAAAAGCAACGCGCTCCTCGTGCCTGTATGCGGGGCATCGACGGGTAGCTTGGATAAATGTAGAAAATGCGATATGCCCCAACAATGTACTTTATGGGGGGGGGAGTATGCGTTTTATCTATAATCCTTGTACAGACGCCTCGTTCAATCTGGCGGCGGAAGAATGGCTGCTGCGCAATAGCGAAACCGACATCTTTATGCTCTGGCGTAATGCGGCTTCTGTTATTGTGGGGCGAAACCAGAACTCCCACTCCGAAATCAACGCCGATTATGTGCAGCAGCACGGCATCCCCGTTGTGCGGAGGCTCACCGGCGGGGGCGCGGTTTTTCATGATCTCGGGAATATCAATTTTACCTTTATCAGCCTGAACAACCATTCTGGGCTGCTGGATTTCAAGCGCTTTGCCACGCCCATTACCGAAGCGTTGAATGCTCTTGGCGTCCCCTGCGAATTTAATGGCCGCAACGACATGGTCGTCGGGGAAAGCAAAATTTCCGGCAACGCGCAGCACATGCACCGTGACCGTCTGCTGCACCACGGCACCCTGCTGTATTCTGCCAATCTGGATTCGGTCTGTGCCGCGCTCAAGCCCAGCCCCGCAAAATACATTGATAAATCTGTCAAAAGCGTGCGCGGCCGTGTGGGCAATATTGTGGATTTTTTGCCCCAGCCCATGCCCATTGAGGAATTCATAAACTACCTCATGCGCTTTGTGGCCGGGGAAAATTCTATAGGCCAGACTGCCTTGAGCGCGGAGGAAATAACCGCCATCGAGGCTCTGGCAGAAGAGCGCTACCGCTCCTGGTACTGGAATTTTGGCTATTCACCCAATTACTCCTTTGAGCGCAGCGCAAAAACTCCCGGAGGCGTGCTTGACGTGCATATGGACGTGCGTGACGGCATAATCGCCGACATCCGCCTGTTCGGCGACTATTTTGGAGTTCGGGACGTAACGGAGCTTGAAGACATGCTCTGCGGGTGCAGGCACGAGCGCGGGGCTCTGGAACGTCGGTTGGCTCTGGTGCACATTGACGCATTCATTCAGGGTATTGGCGACCGTATTTTTCTGGACTGCCTCTTTTAGCTGGCACGGCAGCCGCCAAAGGTCCAACCGCTGACGTCCAGCTCCATTACGTTTTTATTTGTTTGCATGTATTACTTGCTTTATTTTTTGGTGTTTTCCCCGTACTTTCCTGTTTGCAGAAATGTGCGTCTGCGGAGTGTTGCAGATATGCCTGGCATGGTGATCCTCTGCCACAGTCTGATTCTGCGGGCTGATGTTTGCTTCTGATAATTTTTCTGGCTTGCGCGAGCCGGTTGGATGTGGCAGTGCATACTATCTGGCGACAAAAATGTTTTGATTTGGCGTCAGTCAGGCGGCAAGCAAGTATCAATTACATGCTGGCAACGCACACAATGGGGGCATTACAATGAGCGCTTCTACCAGAGACCTTGTTGGTATAATCATCAACCGCACCTCCCGCACATGGCGTACCAAGCTTGACGAGCGTCTTTCCCATCTGGGGCTGACCCAGGCGCGCTGGCTGGTGCTAATGCACCTGTCGCGGATGAACGGCAAGGCCCTGCAAAAAGACCTGGCTGTCTCTGTAGGTGTGGTAGGCCCCA
>JASGGT010000116.1:0-8234 GCA_047602655.1 Desulfovibrio sp.
ATTTAATGCAAGGCCGAATTTCAGGCTGGCCGCCAGTCCTTGATGGCGATATCCACCGAGGCGATGCCGTTGTATGTATCTATGCGCGGTGTGTAGGCCACAAGAATGTGCTTGTTGATGAGGCTGGGGGGCAGTTCGTCAGCCATGCGCCAGGCCTTTGCAGAAAGGGTGATGCCGCTGGCGCTGTCCGTCAGACGCAAAAGCACGTGTTCCCTGCTGCGCCCAAGAAAAGAGCGTTCCTTGACCAGCAGCGGGGGCGACTGGAATACCGGCTCGGGATTGCCGGGGCCAAAGGGCTGCAGCAGCTCAAGTTCCTTGAGAAAGTTGTGATCGCCTGCCAGCTTGAAGCCCAGCTCGCATTCCAGAGTAATGCTGGGAAGCAGCGGGTTGGGGCCAAGCACTTCTTCCGCTACAGCGTCAAACCGGGCGCGAAATTCCTCCAGCCTTTCCGGAGCAAGGCGCACGCCTGCCGCCTGACGGTGCCCGCCAAAGTTCAGCAGGCAGTCTGCCGTGCGGGTCAGCCCGCCGTGCAGATCAAATTCGCGCACGGAGCGGCCCGAGCCTTTGAGGCTGCCCTGATCGTCGCACACAATGATAGTGGGACGGTAGTAGTCTTCCACAATGCGCGAGGCCACAATGCCCACGATACCGGGGTGCCAGTCCTTGCCATAGAGCACAAGGCCCGCGCGCGGCCCGCGCGAAAGTATGTCTGATGCCTGCGCCTTGGCTTCTGCGTAGATGCGTTCCTCTTCCTGTCGGCGGGCCAGATTGAGCTCGTCCAGCTCCTGCGCCATACCTGCGGCGGCAACGTGATCTTTTTCGCGCAGCAGGCGCAGGGCCAGCTCGCCCTTGCCCATGCGTCCGGCGGCGTTGATGCGCGGCGCAAGGCGAAAAACCGCCTGACCGGCGCTCAATGCCGCTGCGGCGTTCATTCCGCTGGCAACTTTCAATGCCGCCATGCCGGGCCGCTCCGCCCGCGCAATGCGGGCAAGCCCGCCGCGCACGAGCACGCGGTTTTCGCCTGTGAGGGGCATGACGTCCGCAAGGGTGCCCAGCGCCACCAGATCAAGGCAATCGCCCATGTTGTGTCGTTTGCCCGTGTGCGGGGCCAAGGCGGCGTTGACGCCCCCCATAAGATAAAAGGCCACGCCCACGCCAGCCAGGTGCGGGTAGGGCAGGTCTTCTGCGGCGCAGATGCGGGGGTTGCAGATGGCGTGGGCGGGGGGCAGCTCTTCGGGCGGCAGGTGATGGTCGGAAACCACCACGGTCATGCCAAGCTCCCGGGCGCGTTGCACTGCCTGCACGTCTGAAATACCGCAGTCCACCGTGAGCAGTACGCCGCAGCCTTGTGCGGCCAGCGCCTCGATATGCGGCACGTTAAGGCCGTAGCCCTCGCTGCGTCTGTCGGGGATATGCCAGTCCGCCTGGATGCCGTGGCTTTCAAGCACATCCAGCACCAAGGTTGAGGCGGTCACGCCGTCCACGTCATAATCGCCCCAGACTGCAAGTTTTTTACCAGCCAGCAGCTCAGATGCCAGCAGGCTGGATGCCTCGGGCAATTGGGGCCAGCGGTCAGGGGGCGTGAGCGAATCAAGCCGGGCGGACAAAAAGGCGTCCATGGCGTCCCTTTCGGAAAGGCCACGCCGCCAGAGAATTTCAAGAAGAAGGGGCGAGATGGAGAGTGTCTCTGCCCATTGCCGGGGCGGCGTGGGGCAGATGTTTTGCAGAGGCTCGCGGATCAGCCAGTTTTTCAAAGCGTTAGCCCGCCGTTTTGGGTTTCTGCGCGGCCCCGTTTTGTGCGGCCTGAAGTGCGGCGCGTACACCTTCTATCCGGTCGGCGGGTACGAGCTGTTTTTGAATAAGCCATGCCAGGAACTTGAGCGAGGTTTCGTGCCGGGGGGCCAGTTCAAGCGCTTTCAGCAGGTAATCAACGCACTGGCCGATATCCTTGAGCTCAAGCAGCACGCGGGCCATGTTCATGTACAGGTTCTCGTCAGTGGGCGAAAGCTCAAGGGCACGCTGGTAGTATTCAAACGATTCCTGCAACATCTTGCTTTTGCGAAGATTGATGCCAAATTCATTGAAAAGGTGTTTGTGTTCCGGCTCGAACGCTGCCTCAAGTTTTACCAGGCGCTGAAAAATGTCCTGCGCCTTGGCGTTGTCGCCCCGTTCAAGATAGGTCAGCCCAATGCCGAAGTTGGCCCGCACGTTTTCTTCATCAACCTTGAGGGCGCGCGTGTATTCAAATTCTGCGGCAAAGTTCTCGCCATTTTCGCGATGTTCATCGCCGTTATCAATACTGCGCTGGATCTCCTGCATCTTGGGGAAAACGGAATTGAGGTAAAATTCCGGTTCGGGCGAGAATTTGGCAATAAGCTCGTCAAGGGTGATTTTGCGCTTGGGGCCGCTGGGCACATAGTTGGTATTGAGCGGTTGGCAGTCAATTTCCTTGCCGTGCTGCTCTATAAACCAGAAAGTTTTTTGCACAGTCTTGCGTGTGGTCGTCCCAGTACCCACCCTGCGTACTTCCTGAGTGGAGAAGACCCCGCGAACATCGGCTTTGCCGTTGTTGTGGGAATCGCCTTGCGCGCTTTTGGGCGTTTGACCGGCCATGCTCATCCTCAATACTTCTTTATGTGTGCGCGGAGGCCATTTCCTCCGTAATCTGCCGGGCCATCGCCAGCGGGTCCGGCGCAGCCGTGATGGGCCTGCCCACAACCAGATAGTCAGCCCCTGCCGCAATGGCCAGAGCGGGCGTCATGACGCGGCGCTGGTCGCCAGCTGCGGAACCCGCAGGGCGGATACCGGGGCAAAGGCAGCGCAGGCCGGGGCAACTGGCCTTGATGGCTGTAGCCTCATGCCCGGAGCAGACCACGCCGTCAAGGCCCCACGGCCCGGCCTGACGGGCCAGAGCCAGAGCAAAATCAGCGGGCGAGGCCTCAATGCCGGGCATTTCGCCCGGCGCAAAACTTGTAAGCACGGTCACGCCAAAGAGCAGGGGGCGCTGCCCGGAAACACCGGCTGCCGCCTCTGCCGCTGCGCGGCACATGCGCTCGCCGCCCTGGCAGTGCAGGGTCAGCATGTTTACCCCTGCCCCGGCCGCAGCTTTGACAGCCTGAGCCACGGTGTTGGGGATGTCGTAGAACTTCAGGTCAAGAAAAACGCTGAAGCCCATTGCGGACAGTTCTTCCAGCAGGCCTGGGCCTGCATGGGTAAACAGTTCCATGCCCACCTTGCACCAAGGAACCGTGCCGCGCAGTTGACGCGCCAGTGTGAGCGCGAGCTGTTTTTCGGGCAAATCCAGAGCTACCGCCAGTTGAGGCCGGTGCTGCGACTCGTGCTGCTGCGTGGGCATGTTGCTTCCTGTGCTGCTGCTCGCGCCAGAAATCTGGCGCGAGAAAAATATGCGGTTTCAGGTCGTTTGCCCCAACACGCATGCCGTGCTGCAAATGGGGCGAATTATTCTTGCTGGCGGTCTGCGGAGCAGCCCAAGCCGTTTGCCAGTCCCGGTCAGCGGTTGAGGATCTCATCCAGCAGGTGCGGATTGCGCGCAGGTGCAAGCCCCGCCGCCACGTAAACCGCCCGCAGGGTATCGTAGGCCTGATCCAGATTGTCGTTTACAATGACAGAATCATACCAGCGGGCCTGAAGAATCTCTGACCGCGCGTTGACAAGGCGGCGCGCGATGGTCGGCTCGTCATCCTGCCCGCGCCCGCGCAAACGGTTTTCAAGCTCGTGCAGGCTGGGGGGCAGGATAAAGGTAAACGTGGCTTCCGAAAGGGAAAGCTTGAGCTGGGCCGCGCCCTGTACGTCAATGTCAAAAAGTACGTCCTGGCCCTGGTGCAGTTTTTCCTTCACCGGGGCAAGCGGCGTACCGTAAAAATTGCCGTGAACCTCGGCCCATTCTGCAAAATAGCCTTGCACGCGCCGTTGTTCGAATTCTTCGTGGCTCAGAAAAATGTAATCCTTGCCGTCCACTTCGCCCTGACGCGGTTGCCGCGTCGTGCACGAAACCGAGTAGCCAATATGCGGAAATTCCGCCAGCAGGCGTTTGACCAGCGTGGTCTTGCCTGCGCCAGACGGTGCGCTCAGCACCAGTGCTATGCCTTCGCGGGGCATCAGTCCCCTTCCTCTTGCGCAAAGCGCTGACTGATTGTTTCCGGCTGGATGGAGGAAAGAATGACGTGGTTTGAATCCGTCACCAGGATGGAGCGCGTTTTGCGCCCCTGGGTGGCGTCAATGAGTCTTCCCTCTGCCCGCGCGTCTTCGCGAAGGCGTTTCATGGGCGAGGATGCAGGGCTGACAATGCCCACAACCCGGCCCGCCAGCACATAGTTGCCAAAACCAATATTGATAAGACGTTCGCGAGGCATGCTTATTCCAGATTCTGGACCTGCTCGCGGCATTTTTCCAGTTCGTTTTTAAAATCAACCACCATGCGCGAAAGCTGCACGTCAGGCAGTTTGTTGCCGCAGGTATTGATCTCGCGAAAGCACTCCTGCAAGGTAAAATCGAGCCGCCGACCGGCATCGCCGCCGGTTTGCAGCAGGTCGTGCAGCCGCGCCAGATGTGTGTTGAGCCGCGTGAGCTCTTCGCTTACATCCAGGCGGTCAGCCAGAATAACGGCCTCCTGCAAAAAGCGGCCTTCTTCCAGCTCCTGCCCGTTCTGGGACAGGGCTTCGCTCAGGCGCTCGCGCAGGGCATTGGCCCGTTCTTCCTTGATATTGGGCGCGCGGTCGGCAATAAGGCCTGTCCATTCTTCCATGCGCAGAATGCGGGAGTGCATATCTGTGGCAAGGGAGCGGCCTTCGGCGGAGCGGGCCTCGTTCCAGTCTTCCAGCGCAAGGGCCAGACCTTCTTCAAGGCAGCGGGCTGTGTCTTCGTCCAGCTCCTCGCCGCTGTCGCCCCAAAGCGAAGGAATCTGCAACAGGGCGTTGAAGTCGGGAACATAGGCCTCGCCGCGCGCATCAGCCAGCGCCTGCAAATTATCAAGCATGGCTGCTGCCTGCACCATGTCAAAACGCATGGCGGGGGTGTTGCCCGGCGCATACTGCAAAACCAGGCTCACATCCACGCGCCCGCGCGAGGCATAGCGCCGCACGACCTTTTCAAGGCGCGGTTCAAGACTGCGTACAGAGAGGGGCAGACGCCACTTGAGATCAAGATGGCGACTGTTGACGCTTTTAACCTCCCACTGCTGGGTGGTGTAATCGTTTTCCACCAGGCAGCGGCCAAAGCCGGTCATGCTGCGGAGCATAGCTTCCTTCCTACTAGAGCATTTTCACTTTGGAATGCTTGCTTAACGGCGAAGCATCTATGCTGTCTTCATCCGTAGCTTCCTGCGTCGCAACGGCTAAAGCGCTTTGCTGTCTTTGCCCGTAACTTCCTTCGTCGTGCGGCAGCCGTTGCCCGAAGGGCGTACGGATGGCGACAGCGACTGCATGGAATGGACGGTGTCGTTACACATGCTGTCTTCATGCGTAGCTTCGCGGCAGCCGTTGCCCGCAGGGCTTACGGATGGCGACAGCGATTGCAACAATGTAACCGTGTCGTTACACGTGCTGTCTTCAAGCGTAGCTTCCTGCGTCACAACGCTTTAAGCCTGCGTCGCAACGCCTTAAGCAATGGTCGAAGCGCTCTGCTGTCTTCGTCCGTAACTTCCTTCGTCGTAACGGTCGAAGCGAGTTCACCTTGCAAGCATTTCGTGGCGCGGATTTTTTTCAAAATCCGCGCGGAGCAGACAAATATTTTCAATGTCAGTCCGCTCTAAAGATATGCGTCAGTGTAGAGCAAGGGGCTTGCGAATGCAACAAATGCCCTTGGCCCGGCGCTGTGGGTATGCATTTTTTATTTTTAAAATCAGTGCATTATGCCTGCGATCCACCGGAATTTCCGCCGCAGCCGCCGCATCCGCCGCCAGCCGCGCAAGAGGGCGGCATGCCTTTGCCCATGGGGCGCACCGGGCCGGGCTTGTAGGGAAAAGCCCCGGTTTTAAGCGGGCTGGGCACGCACATCTGCTTTTCAGTCGCGGAGGAGTTGCACTTGGGGCACGCGGGAACTTCATCGCCAAAAACAAGGTCTTCAAATTTATTGCCGCAGGCCGTGCAGACAAAATCGTACATGGGCATGATTATTCTCCTGATTCGTTGCCGTAATGGAACCCTTGCGGCGGCAAACCGCAACATGGGGGCGCCAGAATAATTACAAGTATAAGTTTTAAAGCTGGCGCAGGCCGCTGCGGCCAGAAAATGACCAGCCTCCCAGGCGCGCAATTGTGCGGGCCGGGTGGCGTCAGGGGCTTGCCCACATGCTTTGTGTGCATATATAAGTATATATACGGTCAAGGCAAGGGCGGTGTTTTGCCGCCCGGCCGCCGCGCAACAACCGGTCTTGGTGACCGCGTTAACGGGCCGCTCCCCGTTTGGAGGAACATATGAAAAAAATTCTGGTGCTGGCTGGCGACTATGTTGAGGATTATGAAATCATGGTGCCTTTCCAGATGTTGCAGATGCTGGGCTATGAAGTGCATGCCGTCTGCCCCGGGAAAAAGGCTGGCGAAAGCGTACGCACGGCCATCCATGACTTTGAGGGCGACCAGACCTATTCTGAAAAACGCGGTCACAACTTCGGCATCAACTACGATTTTGACAAGGTGAACACTGCTGACTACGCAGGCCTTGTCATTCCCGGTGGCCGCGCCCCGGAATACCTGCGTCTGAACCCCCGCATTCTGGAAATTGTGCGCGAATTCAACGATGCCAAAAAGCCCATCGCTGCCGTGTGCCACGGCCCGCAGATACTCGTGACGGCTGGCGTGCTGAAAAACCGCAGCTGCACTGCCTACCCGGCGGTCAAACCCGATGTGGTGGACGCCGGTGCCACCTGGTGCGACTTTAACGAAACACTCACCAGCGCCACTGTGGACGGCAACCTTGTTTCCGCCCCCGCGTGGCCTGCCCATCCCGCCCTGATCGCCGAGTTTGTTAAACTGCTGGGCGCGAAAATCAGCATTTAGCCTGCTTGCGGGGACCTGTCATGGGTTCCCCCAAAGAGCAGCACGGGTTTATACAGATAAAAGAAAAGGAGAGCATGGCTCTCCTTTTCTTTTATGCAGTGTACAGCGACCAGCGGCATCGCACTTATTCTTGCTCCATCAGCTCCACCATCAGACCTTTTTCAGTGACAGCCACGGGCCGCGCGGGCAAGAGTCCCGCATCTGCGCCGGGTCTTTTGCCTTGCGCAGGCAGGCGGATGGAGCAGGCGACGTAGTATTCGTTCACGCCCTTCACGGCGTTTTTCTTGCTCTTGCCAGCAGACTCCGGGACTGCGGGGGCGACCGCGATGGTGTCTGCGGGTGCACTTGCCGAATCCGCAAAGGCCTGCGGGTTGTCAGCCGCCACCAGCATGCGGGGCAGCTTGAGCTGTTCTGCCAGAAAGGCCTGCTGCTTGCGGCCCACGGCTTCGCGCAGGCGGGCTGCGCGCTCAAGCTTGAGGCTCTGGGGGATCTGCCCGTCAAAGCGGTCTGCCGCCGTGCCGGGCCGGCGCGAATAAGGGAACACGTGGGCGTAGCTCATGGGCAGGCGGTCGATCAGCTCCAGCAACTGGCGCATGTCGTCTTCCGTTTCGCCGGGAAAGCCCGCGATGATGTCCGCGCCCAGGCCCATGATGGGCCAGTGCGAGGCCAGCGTGTTCACGGCATTCTCCAGCATGGCCGGGGTGTAGTGCCCGCGCCCCATGCGTTTGAGCACAGCCTGACTGCCGTGCTGTAAAGAAATATGCAGGTGCGGGCAAAGCATGCGGCAGGCAAGCAGGGCGTCCAGCCCCTGCTGGTCGAGCTGCCCGGGTTCCAGCGAGCTGATGCGCAGGCGAGCCTGCCCGGCAAATTCCGGCGCAAGGGCAGCGTCAAGCGTGCGCAGCAGGTTCCAGAAGTCGCCCGTATCCGTGCCGCGCCCGTACTGGCCCAGATTGATGCCTGAAACCATGATTTCCGCATGACCTGCCTGCAACAGGCGGCACGCTTCGGAAACGATTTCGTCCACCGGGCGGCTGCGCGGTTTGCCGCGCGTAGAGGGAACAATGCAGTAGGTGCAGCGGTGGGCGCAGCCGTCCTGCACTTTCAGTACCGGGCGGGCGCGCTTGAAGGCGGAAATCTGAAATGGCGGAAAGGCCTGCTGGCTTGCCTGCGCCTCGGTCTGCACAGGGTTTGCTGCGGCAACTGTGGCCGCAGGCGGGGT
>JASGGT010000117.1:0-8138 GCA_047602655.1 Desulfovibrio sp.
CGGCTACATCGACCAGTGGAAAAAGCCCATCATCGTGGGCGGCGATACCCCCATTTCTGACGGCTACATGCTGCTGAACGGAGTGGACGTGGAAAAGGGCGGCGCGCGCGTGTGGATCAACCGCAAAGACAGCGCCATGAAGAAGATGGAAGGCATGTGGACCAAGGCCGCTGCCCGCCAGAAGGAACTGGGCCAGCCCGTCACCGCCGACAAGAACTGGCTTGTGGTCAAGCCCGAAGAAATTCAGTAGCCCGAAGCGCGCCAGCGGTTTTGCCGCCTGACGCCGTGAGCTGACATTCAGCAGGATATTCCGCCAGATATCCCGCGCAACCTGTCCCGCATCCCTACCCCCCAATAAGTGAGGCCCACACGAAATGGTTCGTGTGGGCCTCATGATTTTAGCCTGTCAATCTGTGATCCGTGGGCGCTTACTCAGCCCGGAAGGTCAGCTTGTCGTCCGTGGCGTCCACGGTGACGCACTGGCCGTCGCGGATTTTGCCGCCCACCAGTTCCTTGGCAAGCGGGGTTTCCACAGCCTGCTGCACGTAGCGTTTGAGGGGCCGCGCGCCGTACACAGGGTCGTACCCTGCATCGCCAATAAACTTGCGGGCCGCATCAGTAAGTTCAAGCCTGATCTTGCGGTCTTCAAGCCGCTTGCGCAGCCGGTTGACCTGAAGATCCACAATGCGGGCAATCTGGTCGCGCCGCAGGGGCAGAAAGACCACGGTTTCGTCCACACGGTTAAGGAATTCCGGGCGGAAGTGCGCCCGCAAATCCTCCATGACCCTTTCCCTCGCGCCTTCCTTCAGCGAGCCGTCGGCAGAGATGCCGTCCAGCAGGTGCATGGAGCCGATGTTGGAGGTCATGATGACTATGCAGTTGCGAAAGTCCACGGTGCGTCCCTGGCTGTCCGTAAGACGTCCATCGTCCAGCAGTTGCAGCAGGGTGTTGAACACATCCGGGTGCGCCTTTTCAATCTCGTCAAACAGGATGACGGAGTAGGGCTTGCGGCGCACGGCTTCGGTAAGCTGACCGCCTTCGTCATAGCCCACGTATCCTGGAGGCGCGCCGATGAGCCGCGACACGGAGTGCTTCTCCATGTATTCGCTCATGTCGAGCCGCACCATGTTGTCTTCCGTATCAAAGAGCGCCTCGGCCAAAGCCTTGGAAAGCTCTGTCTTGCCCACGCCCGTGGGGCCAAGGAAGATGAACGAACCTGTGGGCCGCGCCGGGTCGGAAAGCCCCGCGCGGGCGCGCAGCACGGCATCGGCCACGGCTGTCACGGCCTCGTCCTGACCCACCACGCGCTCGTGCAGCTGGTCGCCCAGGCGCAGCAGCTTTTCGCGTTCGGATTCAAGCAGGCGCGTTACCGGAATGCCCGTCCACTTGCCCACAATCTCGGCCACGTCATCGGGGCGCACTTCTTCCTTGAGCAGACGCGGGCCTTCGCTCTCGGCCCCTGCGCCGGACGCTGCGGCCAGCTTCTTTTCCAGCTCAAGCAGTTTGGAGTACTTGAGCTCGGCGGCCTTGTTGAGGTCGTAGGCGCGCTCGGCCTGCTCAATGGCAAGCTTGGTCTGCTCAATCTGCTCCTTGATCTCGCGCACGTGGTCGATGGAGCCTTTTTCGCTCTCCCACTGTTTGCGCATGTTGGCCTGCTGGGCGCGCAGGTCGGCCAGTTCATTTTCAAGCTTTTCAAGGCGCTCGCGCGAGGCGGCGTCTGTTTCGCGGCGCAGGGCTTCACGCTCGATTTCGAGCTGCATGACCTTGCGGTTCACTTCGTCCAGATCAGCGGGCAGCGAGTCGATCTCTGTGCGGATCATGGCTGCGGCCTCGTCAATGAGGTCAATGGCCTTGTCCGGCAGCTGACGGTCGGTGATGTAGCGGTGCGAAAGCACGACCGCTTCAACAATGGCCGAGTCGCTGATGCGCACGCCGTGGTGCACCTCGAAGCGCTCTTTCAGACCGCGCAGGATGGAAATGGCGTCTTCCACTGTGGGTTCTTCAACCATAACGGGCTGGAAGCGGCGCTCCAGAGCCGGGTCTTTCTCGATATATTTGCGGTACTCGTCCACCGTGGTTGCGCCGATGCAGTGCAGCTCGCCGCGCGCCAGCATGGGCTTGAGCAGGTTGCCCGCGTCCATTGCGCCTTCTGTTTTGCCCGCGCCCACGATGGTGTGCAGTTCGTCGATGAACAGAATGATCTGCCCCTCGCTCTTTTCCACCTCGTTGAGCACGGCCTTGAGGCGTTCTTCAAATTCGCCGCGGTATTTTGCGCCAGCAATAAGCGCGCCCATATCAAGGGCAAAGAGCTTGCGGCCCTTGAGGCCCTCAGGCACGTCTCCCTTGACGATGCGGAAGGCCAGACCTTCCACGATGGCGGTTTTGCCCACGCCCGCCTCGCCTATGAGCACCGGGTTGTTCTTGGTGCGGCGCGAGAGAATGCGGATAACGCGGCGGATTTCGGAATCGCGGCCAATGACCGGGTCCATCTTGCCCTGACGGGCTGCCTCCACGAGATCGCGTGCGTACTTGGTTAGCGCTTCAAAGGTGTCTTCGGGGGTGGCGCTGGTCACGCGCGCACCGCCGCGCAACTCTTCCATGGCTGCCACAAAACGGGCGCGGGCGATCTTGTATTCCTTGAACACTTCGCCAAGGGGCGAGGAGGGCGCAACATCGGTAAGCGCGGCAAACAGGTGGTCAACGCTAACGTATTCGTCCTTCATGCGGTTGGCTTCGTTCTGCGCGTCGCCCAGAATTTTTGCCAGCCGCTGGGTAATCATGATCTTGTTGGGGTCCATGCCGCCGCCGGAAACAGAAGGCCGCTTGCGCAGCGCGCCCTCGATGGCAACGCTGAGCGCCTTGGGCTGCACGCCCATCTGTTCCAGAATGCGCGGCACGATGCCGTTTTCCTGCTGCACAAGGGCCAGGGCCAGATGCTCGGCATCCGTCTCCTGATGGCCCATGCCTGCGGCAATGCTCTGGGCCTGACCCACAGCCTCGCGGGCTTTATCCGTAAATTTGTTGATGTCCATAAGCTTCCTCCACACGCGCCCGCGTTGCGGCGGGCAAAATTTTGTTATTTCTGGCCGGGAGGCTGCATGCTCTCAAACCGGCTATTCGTCTTCAAAATGCTGTAACCGTTGCACCCTGCGTTCCAGAGAATCTATGCGCTCCAGAAGATCCACAATAATAGTGCCGCCGAGCACGGGCAGCTCAAAGTCGCAACAGATGCGCTCAAGCTTGCGTACACGGTAGATGTCTACATCGCGAAAAAGGAAATCCTGCGCCGCGCTGGTGCGGGCTTCAATCCAGCCAAGGCCCATCAGTTCCTGAAGCCGCTCCGGCGCAATGCCTGTGGCTTCAATGAATTCCTGCCAGACCATGACCGTTGAAGGCACGGGCAGTGAAGGTTTTTTCGGGGTCATGCTCATTTGTGTCCTCCACCAGTAACCGTATCGGTTGCCGCCTGCGGCGGCGCCGCTGGAATATGCATGCAAACCCTGCGCAGCCGCCGGGGGTGTCCGCTGGCGGCTGCCTGATTGTTCCTTACGAGCGGGCCTTGAATGTTGATATCTCGGCCAGCTTGCTCCACAGATCGCGCTCTTCGTCCGTGATCTGCGCGGGAACCCGAATCATGATCCTTGCCAGCAGGTCGCCCCGCTTGTCACCAGCGCCCAGGCCCTTGCCGCGCAGGCGGAACTTGCGCCCGGAGCTGGAGCCAGCGGGAATCTGCATTTCCACGCTGCCTTCAAGTGTGGGCACTTCAACCCGCGCGCCAAGAGCTGCCTCCCAAGGGGCCAGGGCCAGATCGCATTGCAGGTTGTCGCCGTCCACCTTGAAAACATGGTGGGGCAGATAACGCACCCGCAAAAAGAGGTCGCCCGGCGTGCCGCCCGGCGCAGGGTCGCCCTGCCCGGCGAGGCGCAGTTTTGCCCCCTCGCGGATGCCGACGGGCACATTGACCTCAAGGGTCTTTGAACCAGCGGGCATGTTGATGGACACGGAGCGCGGGCCGCCTCGCAGCACTTCTTCAAGGCTCAGGGCAAGCTCGGCCTCCACATCGCGGCCACGCCGCTGACGGGACGAAAATCCGCCAAAGGGATCAGGGCCAAAATTGGCCCCGCGCCCGCCAGCTTGCCCGCCGAAGGGGCCGCCGAACTGAGCGCCGCCGCCAAACTGGCCACCGCCGCCAAACAGGGTTTCAAAAAAGTCTGAAAAGCCCGAACCGTCAAAATTTTTGCCGTTGAACGTGAAATGCACATTCTCAAAGCCCGGTTCGCCCTGAAACTGCTGGCCGTGCTGCCAGTTGGGGCCAAGCTGGTCGTACAGTTTGCGCTTTTCCGGGTCTTTGAGCACTTCATAGGCTTCGTTGATTTCCTTAAACTTCTCCTCTGCCTGCTTGTCGCCGGGATTGAGGTCAGGGTGGTATTTGCGGGCCAGCTTTTTGTAAGCCTTGGAGACCTCCTCGGCTGACGCTGCGCGCTCTACTCCCAGAAGTTTGTAATAATCCTTGTACGATACTGCCATGATGCGTGCTCCCCGTCGGGTCGTTTCCTTGACGTGCGTCCAGAATACACCTGTTCGCAACGCCTGCCCATAAAAAGTAATATCGGGCCGCGCATCGTCAATAGGCAAATGCCGTGTTTTTGTCTGGCATTACGCGGGGCTTTCCATAAATAACAGCAAAAGCCCCCTGTCGCCTGAAATGGGATGGCAGGGGGCTGGCATGACAATGAAAGGGAGGCCTAGGGCAGCAGCGGGCCGCGTGAGCCAATGGTGTAAAAGTTGCGGCCCACGCGGGAGGCTCCGTTGAGCAGGGTGCTGCTCAGGCCAAGGTAATCCGTTTCGGCGCGCGAGCCAGCAAAGTCGGCGTTGGATGCCGCCACAGCCGACTGGTTGCGCAGGCTCCAGGCCTGCATGTCTTGGGCGTGTCCTCTGCTTTGCCCCTGCCGCTCGGCAGAGAGGGCGTCCAGCTCGCCTTTTTCGGCGGTATCCAGGGTTTTATCCAGCGTGGAGCCTGCATCTGTCTGCGCTCCTGATGCCCCGGCCTGCGCGCGTTGCGCACCGACGATGCGGGCCGCCTCCTGCCTTTTGGCCTGCGCGGCTTCGTATCCTGCGCGGCGCTCCTGCCGTGCGGCCTCGTCCGCAGACTGAGCGCTTTGTTCTGCCTGCTGGGCGTTGCGGGCTGCAAGCTCCGACTGGTATTCCGCCTGCTGGCGGCGGCTCTCGGCCTGCTGCACCGCTGTTGCTGTTCCTACGGCGGTTCCGGCAAGGGCAACAGCAGCGCTGATAATGGCGGCGGTGCTGGTTGCTATGGCCATTGTCTGTTCTCCTCAATGCTTCCTGCGGTTTTACGGGGCTGTGGCGGCAGGATTTTGTTCCAGATTGTTTCTGTTGGCTGCGCCCCAAGGCGGCGGTAGAGCGCATGGCAGGGGCGCGACGCGGGCGAGCTGTACTGCATAATCCCCACGCCGCGAGCGGCAAGTGCGGCCTCTGCATGACGCAGCAGGCGCAGGGCAGACAGGCCGCCACGTGCCCACGTGGCAAGGTACAGGCCGTCCAGCGCTGCCAGCATGGTTTGGGGGCGGTGGGGGCAGGCCACCACGGTAAAGGCGGCATAGCCCGCCAGTGGAGAGCTGGAGGTACCGGAGGCTGCGCCTTGGTCGGCTTCGGGCAATCCGCGCGCGGCGCTGATGTGCAGCATGCCCAGCCGTTCAAGGCTGGCGTAGCGTTTATGGTCAAGGCGGTAGCGCTGCTCACCGTGCAGGGCGGCTTCCACCTCATCCCAGTGGGCGGCGGCGAGTTGTTCCGCTTCCGCAGACACCTGCGAAAATATTTCTGTTGTTATGGTCAGCATGGATTGCTCCTCTTGCCGCATCAGGCAAAGGTTATGTCCAGCGTGAGCGCAAGCACGCGAAAGGGCAGGGGCCGCTGCTGCACCAGCCAGATGCTTGTCTGGTTGTCCCACCCGCCGCTGGGAGCGCAGGTGATGTCGCCAGAGAAGGGCTGCACGGCTTCGCCCCAGTGCTCCGGCATAAATGGCAGGTCGTACAGTTCGTTGCGGTTGGGGCCGTATTGCCCGCCCACGCTGCGGTACAGGCGCAGCGAGCAGGAACCGTAGGCCCGCCCCTGCGCCAGCGTGGTGCCGGAATTGAAGTCTCCCTCAACAGGCAGAGGGGAGAGCACTGATACATACGGCAGGCCTGCCTGCACCACGGAGGCCGCGTAGGGCAGCTTTATGCGCCCCCCACGCACCACGCAGCCCTCCACAGGGCTGCCGTCCGCCAGTACGGAAAGCGCGCAGCCTTCCAGATGATCCAGACCTTCCACGGTCAAAGTTGGCGTATCCGCCCGGATGCCAAGGCCGCAATCCACATAATAGGCTTCGGCAATGGGCTGGCTGTCGGCCCAGACCGGGGCCAGACGCTCCAGAAAATAGCGCGTGCGGCCTGCGATGTCGCGGCGCACCACAAGGGCCAGCGCGTCCCCGTCCTGATCGGCCATAGTTGCCGCAGAAATGACTTCGCCGCCTGTCACATGGCGCGACCAACCCCAGATGTCGTGCTCCTTCATGTAGGTAAAAGCCAGCAGCAGGCCATCATCACGTACGCACCAGATGGTTGAGCCGGGTGTCTGCTGATAGGCCCACTGCTTGATGGTGTGACCCTCAAACAGGTGCGGCGCAAGAATGGATAAGTCGTTGCCCGAATAGCCGTCTTTTTCCAGCGAATAGAAAAGATCGCGCACTCGCGAGCCGTGGCGCTGCACATGCAGCACTGAATTGCCGATGATGATGGGCGCAAGCCCTGCGCTACCCCAGTAGGACTGGGCGGTGATGCTGACCTTTTGGGGCGTGATGGCCGATCCATCGCCGCCGCTGGCCTTGTATTCGCTGCCGGAGGTGCCCACCAGAAGATCGCCGAAGCTGGCAACCCAGGTTACGGAGTCTATGGAGCCGGAGGCGATGAGGTATTCCACGGGGTCGTCATCCTGCAAGGGACGCGACTTGCGGAAGGATTCAAAATCGCCCGTGCGCGACATGTAAAACGCCTGCGGCGTAGCAGGAGTGGCTGCAAGTACCATGCGCTGCTGATGAAAGGCCACCACGCCGGGATTGTTGTTGTCCGCAAATGGATTCCAGTCTTCCCGAGGCGTGTCTGTGGTGTCGGCCTTGTAGTTCTGGTCGCTGAAACTGGTGCCGGAGGCTACGCCGATAAAACCGAAGTAGCCCGCTTCTTCGCGGTAAACGTTGTATTCCGCAGCGCCCTGAACGGCAGGCCAGCTTATGGTTGTGCTGTTGCCCACCACCCAGTCGGAGGGGTGCCGCGCCCCGGCGCACTCCCCGGCAGGCGAAGCAAGGGACTGCCTGCCGTTGGCATCCACCGCCGCCACCTTGTACCGCAGGGTGTAGGAACCGCCGCTGCCGGTAAAAGCCAGTGCGGGGGCTGCGGGGGCGGGCAGGGATGTGTTCAGGTTCACCTGCTCAAGGCTCCAGGTATAGCCTCCTTCTGGAGCGTCGTGCCGCACAATTTTGTGCAGCGGATATTTCTGGTGGGCCAGATAGACCACATCGCCCACCTGCGCGTGGCAGAGTGAAAGCAGGTCTTCCGCCGCATAGGGTGTCTCCATGGCCTGTACCGTGGAGAGTCCGGCAATGGTGGCGATTCGCAGGGTTTTTTCTCCAAAAACCAAAAGGAAGTTCTGGCCCGGATGCGCGCTGAAGGCGAAGGGGAGCAATACGGAATACGCCTCAAGCTCCGCCAGAAAGCGGGTGCCGGGCCGCCGGGCCACATCGCCGTGCAGGCCGGGGAGCATGTTTTCCATGCAGGCAACGCAGTTGCGGTAACGGGAAAGGTCATACCGGGCCGAGAGCGTCGGCGATATTTCGCCGCCGGTGAAATTTTGCAGGGCTATGCGCATGACTGTTCCGTCTGCAAAATGTCAGGAACCTCCGGCCAGGGAGTTTCGTCACCCCCGCCATCCCACGGTGCGCCGGGCTGTTCGGGCAGGGTGCGCAAGGTGGCCCGGTATGCCTTGACCAGCACCAGATCATCCTCACCGATTGGGTAGTCGGCCAGCATATACTTGTCCGTAGCTGCAAGCCGGGCATCACGGGAGGCGCGCAGATTTGTGTAAAG
>JASGGT010000118.1:0-8005 GCA_047602655.1 Desulfovibrio sp.
GCTGAAAGATCGGGCATGGCTTGCAGTACCGAGCGGGTATCGTAGCCCTGCGGCAGGGGGTTGCGCGGGCCGTGGTAAACCAGATCGCCCAGCAGCACCAGTGCGTCGGGGGTAAGTTCGCGTGCTTTTTCCAGCAAGAACAGCAGGCTTTCAACAGACCCGTGCAGGTCGGAGGCAACAAGCAGACGCATCAGGCGCATTCCTTGGCAGCAGGGTGTTCCCTGTTCCAGTCTTCAAGGGAGACGGCTTCTTCCACAAGCATGATGGGAATATTGTCGCGCACGGGATAGACCACGCCGCAGGCCTTGCAGGCAAAGGCCGCGACTGAACCGTTGTCTTCCAGCGCCACAAGGTTGCCCAGGCATTTGGGGCAAGCCAGAATTTGCAGTAACTCGCGGGTTTCCATAGGCATAAAGAATCCTTCTGTTAATCGTGAGGGAGCATTCTATCTCCAAGCGTCTTCCAGTTCAAGACTTGCCCCATATTGTCATTTTGCGGTATAATAATTATCCCATGAAAGATAGTATGAAGTTCATCGATCTGCACACGCATTCTACCGCTTCGGACGGTACGGACACCCCGGCCCAGCTTGTGGGCAATGCCCATGCCGCGGGCCTTGCCGCAGTGGCAATTACTGACCACGACACCCTGTCTGGCCTTGACGAAGGGCAGCAGACCGGGCGCGAGCTTGGTATTGAGGTTGTGCGCGGCTGTGAAATCTCGACAGGCACGGAACTGGGCGAACTGCACATTCTTGGCCTGTGGCTACCGGAAAATCCCCAGCCTTTGCTGGAAAAACTGCGCTGGCTGCGCGAAATGCGGGCAGAGCGCAATACGGGCATAGTAAAAAAGTTGCAGGATCTCGGCTACGACATCAGCATGGAAGAAGTGCTGGCGGCGGCCAAGGGCGAGAGCGTGGGCCGACCACACATAGCTGAAGTGATGCTGCGCAAGGGCTTTGCCAAGGATCCCAGGCAGGTTTTCAAAGAATTTCTGGGCAGCCGGGGCAAGGCGTATCTGCCCAAAACCGTGCTGGAACCTGATGAAAGCGTTCGGCTGCTGGCCTCCATGGGGGCTACCGTGTGCCTGGCGCATCCGCTGCTCTGGAAGGCCCCCGCAGGGTGGCTGGACTCTATGGTGGCCCGTCTCAAGGAATACGGGCTCAGCGCCATTGAGGCCTACCACAGCGAACATTCCGAAGCCGATGTGCGCACCTGCCTGGCCCTGGCCAAGCGTTTTGACCTTGGCGTTTCCGGCGGATCGGACTATCACGGATCAAACAAGCCCACTATCCGTCTGGGCCAGGGCTACGGGGGCTTGCGCGTCAGCTCGGCTGTGCTTGAAGACCTGAAAGACCGCCGCAGCTCAGCTGGCCTCCATATCTGACCGCCCCCATCATCGCCCGTTTGCGGCGGCCAAGTCAAACCTCTTGCGCAATCGGGTCACCCGATGTACAGCGGTTTTCCACACTTATCTGGAAGGCATTGCATGCGTATTCTTCATAAACAGCAACATCTTCCCCCTCTTGAGGGGCCACGGCTTGAGCCGCATCCTTTTCGTGGCGCAGGGGTTCCCCCTGACGAACACGATGGCGCTCCGCTTGTTCCCGTTGCCCGACCCGAGCGCGGGTCAGCCGCGCAGGGCACTGCCGCCCCCCACAGAGAAGCCCCTTCGGGCAAGGACGTAGGCACAGAAGCCTTTGAACTGCGCCAGCTTGGCGAAGAAGATTTTGAGGAATTTGAGGCCCTGCTGCGCTACGCCTTTCAGGTCAGCACGTCTGAAATGGCCCGCATCGGCTGGTCTGACATGGAAATGAAGCAGTCCAAGATGCCTATATTTGAGGCATCGCACGTCATGGGCTGGTTCTACAAGGGGCACCTGGCCTCGCAGATTGTCATCTACCCGATGGAAGTGAACATCCAGGGCGAAATCTGCAAGATGGGCGGCATCACCGGGGTGGCCACATATCCCGAATACACGGGGCGTGGGCTGATCCACTCGCTCATTGGCAAAAGCCTTGAATACATGCGCTCGCAGCAGCAGATTGTTTCCTACCTCTGCCCCTATTCCATCCCCCTGTACCGCAAGCACGGCTGGGAAATTGTTTCGGACAAGATGACCTTTGCCATCAAGGACACGCAGCTGCCCAAGCGCCACCCTGTGGACGGGCAGATCGAGCGCGTGGACATCGAGTGTGAAGACCTGCACCGCGTTTACAAATATTTTGCCCTGCAAGAGCACGGCGCGCTTATTCGCGGCAAGCTGGAGTGGGAGGAATACTGGCGCTGGGATTCGGATGATGTGATGGCGGCTGTGTACTATAGCGCAGACGGCAAGCCCCTGGGCTATGTTATCTACTACATTGAGAACGAAGTTTTCAGCATCAAGGAAATGGTATACCTGAACCAGGAAGCCAAGTACGGCATCTGGAACTACATCAGCGCCCATTTTTCCATGATCACCAAGGTAGAAGGCGCCAACTACACAGGCGAACCCATTGCCTTCCAGTTTGAAGACAGTGAAATTGACGAGAGCATTCAGCCTTACGCCATGGCCCGCATAGTGGATGTGCAGCGCTTTATTGAACTGTATTCCTTCCAGTTTGAAGACCCCAAGCTGACTCTTGAACTGGAAGTGAGCGATGTCATGGCCCCGTGGAACAACGGCATTTTTCACGTGAGCTGGCGTGACGGGCGCACTTTTTGCGAAAAGGTAAACACCTGGAGCACAGGACATCGCCTCTCGCTGGATATCAAAACGCTCACAACCATGCTCATGGGCTACAAGCGCCCGACCTACCTGTACAACAATGACCGCATCGACATGGACTACCATCTGCTGAAAACGCTGGAGACGCTGATCCCGCCGGACAAGCCGTATTTTTCGGATTACTTCTGATTTTCGGGAACAGGATTCGCGGGTTGACACATCTGTGGACAGATGGCAGTTGTACGCCGTTCCGTGGATGCATTGTTCTGTTCTTTTGGGTTTCCGCAGGTCATGCCTTTTTATCCGAGCCCACGCAAAGGAGTATTGGATATGGCATGGTTTGCCTTGAGTTTGGCTGTGGTGACAGAAATTTTGTGGGCGCTCAGCCTCAAGTGGGCTTCTACACTGGGCAACTGGCAGGCTGCGGTTGTGCCCATTGTGCTGAGCTTTGTGAACATGGGGCTGCTGGCGCTGGCCATGCGCGGGCTACCGGCGGGAATGACCTATGCCCTCTGGACAGGCGCTGGCACCGTGGGCGTGGTTCTGGGCGGGGCGCTTTTTTTCGGCGACAGGGTTTCACTGCCCCAGCTGTTTTTCATCGCCCTTATTATCATCGGCAGCGTAGGGACAAAGTTCTTTTCATCCCAGGCGTAGGACGTTTTGCCTGCCGCGCCGGGATATGGGCGCGCTGAAACACAACAGCCGCGTATACAGCGTGGAACACAAAAGGCGGGGGCAAACCCCGCCTTTTGTGTTCCACGCCTGACAATCGCCTGACCAAACCTGGATGCTGGCGAGGGTAGATCGGATAAAAAACACTGCCCCAGACGTATTACTCCGCGAGTAGTCCCATTGCCTGCCGAACAAGGCGTTCCATGCATTCAGCGGAGCCGTAAAAGCTGTTTACAGAAGCCTTGGTCCATTGCTCTCGTGTTACAGGTGTCCAATTCAGGCTGTGTCCGCAATGTTCCGCGAGCAGTACCGCAAGCGCGCGTATGGAACGGCCGTTGCCTTCGCGGAAGGGATGGATGGCATTGTACTCGGAGGTGATTTCCGCCAGAAGATCTGCAAATTTTTCAGGAGTTGCGACATTCAACGTCTTAAGCGGGTACTTTTCAACAAGAGCCATAATGGAGGCGGCAATGTGCTGTGGCGGTGCAAAAGGGGCTTCCCCCTTGCTGATGTTAACTGTTCTGTACTGACCTGCCCAAGAATACAAATCCTGAAAAAGATGATGGTGAATGCGGTTGAGCAACTGGGCGTCGTAGGTGAAAATACGTGAAAGATTCGTCTCGCGCCAAGCAACAAACAGGCGTTCCGCCATATCGAGATCATCTTGACGAGTGATCTCTAAAAGGTTCAGCAGCACGCCGTTACTGGCAGCGTACGGGTCACTCTGGTTGCTGTTGTAGCGAATCATGGCAAGCCAACCACTGTCTGATGACGGCAATCCCCTGTTCTTCTGTAAGGCCTTGTTCAAGCAAAGCCTGTAATCTACGGGATTCATCAGCAGAAAAATCCAGAGATTCAAGATAGTGCGAATGGATAGCGCATTCCAGCCTGAGAGATAGGGTTGTTGTCTGGGTCATAGCCCCACTCCTTCATGTCTGCCTGTGACCACAATATACAGCTATTGCCCAAAAGCCAATCGGGCCGCTACTGCCATATACTCGCTTGCCGGAGCTCTTCTGGCAGCAACATAGCTATTTTTGTGGATAAGCAAGGGGGCGAGGTGATTTACGCCCCGCCCCTTGAATACTGTCTGATGCCGGAATTTATCTTACTTATCCTGCCCGCAGCACTTTTTGTACTTTTTGCCGCTGCCGCAGGGGCAAAGGTCATTGCGGCAAATACGCGGCGCGGCCTTGGCGGGCTTTTTGGGGTCCTCCGAGATGCTGCCGCCGCTGGAGTAAGAAAGCTGCGAGCTGCTTTCTTTATGGCGGTATTCCCGCGACACGGGGGAATGCTGCGGCTCTTCGGCGGGCACTTCCACTTCCTGCTGCTCGGGTTCAGCGGGGATTGGCTCAATCTGTACGCGGATACGCGTAAGAGCGCGGAACACGCTTTCACGAATCTGGAACAGCATGGCCTGGAACATTTCAAAGCCTTCGCGCTTGTATTCCAGCTTGGGATCGCGCTGGCCGTAGCCGCGCAGGCCTATGCCGTCACGCAGGGCGTCCATGTTGCGCAAATGCTCTTTCCAGCAGCGGTCGAGTCTTCCAGCAGAAGTAGCGCAGAATGTCTGCATAGGTGGGGCCGGTTTCTGCCTTGAGCTTGTCAAGAATGCCCTGAGCCATAACCTCTGTTTCTTCACGCTCGGGCAGGCGCGCGCCTTCTTCAAGCACCCTGTCGAGGTTGAAGACATCACGCAGGCGCACCAGCGCTGCGGCGCGGGCTTCGTCCTGGCCGTCCACCGGCAGGGATTCCAGCGGGCTGTACACGTCATCCAGCACATCGCTCATGAATTCCTGCAAAACCGGCTCAAGGTCTTCCTCGACCATGAGTTCGCGGCGCAAGGTGTAGATAACTTCGCGCTGCTGGTTCATGACGTTGTCATAATCAAGCAGGGTTTTGCGTATCTCAAAGTGGTGGGCTTCCACACGCTTTTGAGCGCCTTCCACCGCGCGGGTAACCATGGCGTTTTCAATGGCTTCGCCATCGCGCAGGCCCAGCTTTTCCATGAGGCCCTTGATGCGGTCAGAGCCAAAGAGGCGCATGAGGTCGTCTTCCAGCGAGAGGTAGAAGCGCGAAGAGCCAGGGTCGCCCTGACGGCCAGAGCGGCCGCGCAGCTGGTTATCGATGCGGCGGCTTTCGTGGCGTTCTGTGCCAAGAATGTGCAGGCCGCCAAGATCAACAACGCCTTCGCCCAGCATGATGTCCGTGCCGCGCCCGGCCATGTTGGTGGCAATGGTGACGCGGCCTTTCTGGCCTGCCAGCGCCACGATCTCGGCTTCTTTCTCGTGCTGCTTGGCATTGAGCACGCTGTGCGGAATGCCAAGCTTGCTCAGCCGATGCGAAAGCATCTCGGACGTTTCAATGGAAATTGTGCCCACAAGCACGGGCTGCTCTTTTTTGTGCAGTTCGGCAATGGCTTCAATAATTGCGTCAAATTTTTCCTGCCGCGAGCGATAGATGAGGTCAGGATAATCCTTGCGAACCATGGGCCTGTTGGGCGGAATGGAGATAACCTCGAGGCTGTAGATCTGATGGAATTCCACAGCTTCAGTATCGGCCGTGCCGGTCATGCCCGAAAGCTTGTCGTACAGGCGAAAGTAGTTCTGGAAGGTGATGGAGGCGAGAGTCTGGTTTTCAGCGGCGATGGTGACGTGTTCCTTGGCTTCCAGCGCCTGATGCAGGCCATCTGAATAGCGGCGGCCAGCCATGAGGCGGCCAGTGAATTCGTCAACAATGATTACCTGATCTTCCTGAACAATATAATCCACATCGCGTTTGAAAACCAGATGTGCCTTGAGCGACTGCATCACATGGTGCTGGGCCGTGATGTTGGCCGGGTCAAAAAGATTGTCGAGCTTGAGCAGTTCTTCGCACCGGGCAACGCCTTCATCGGTGAGCATGGCGGTGCGGGCTTTTTCGTCAACCGTGTAGTGTTCGGGGGTGAGCTGACGAACGATGTCGTCCACAGTGCGGTACATGCCCACCGATTCATCGGACGCGCCGGAAATGATAAGTGGCGTTCTGGCTTCGTCGATGAGGATGGAGTCCACTTCGTCCACAATTGCAAAATTGTGACCGCGCTGCACCAGCTGGTTGGCGTAGAACTTCATGTTGTCGCGCAGGTAGTCAAAGCCGAATTCATTGTTGGTGCCGTAGGTGATATCCTTGGCGTATTCAGCTTTGCGTTCTTCGTCGTCAAGGCCGTGCACGATAACGCCTGTGCTCAGGCCCAGAAATTCGTACAGCTGGCCCATCCAGGCCGAATCGCGTTTGGCGAGGTAGTCGTTAACGGTGACCACATGCACGCCCTTGCCGGACAGGGCGTTGAGCACCACAGGCAGCGTTGCCACAAGGGTTTTGCCTTCACCGGTTTTCATTTCGGCAATTTTGCCCTTGTGCAGCACCATGCCGCCGATGAGCTGCACATCATAGTGGCGCATGCCCAGTCTGCGGCTAGAGGCCTCGCGCACCAGAGCAAAAACTTCAGGCAGCAGAGCGTCCAGAGTCCTTGTGCCGTCCTGCACTTCCTTACGGTATTGCGCTATGCGTACAGGAAAATCGGCATCGGCCAGCTGCTGCATTTCAGGCTCGAACGCATTGATGCGCTGCACCATGGGGCGAAGCTTGCGCAAGTAGCGGTCGTTGGTGCTGCCGAAGATTTTTTTGAAAAGAAAACCAAACATGAAGTCTCCTTACTAGAGCAGTTTCACTTTGAAATGCTCGCTTACCGCCTAAGTATCTCTTTAGTTTCGTCCGTAACGGAAAAGCAACTGTGACGCGGATTTTTCAGAATCCGCGCTGTGCAGACAAACATTTTCGATGTGGTCTGTCTAGCACAATGGCCGGTCGCTTGCGCAGCGCTAACACCAATGCTGGGGCGTTGCGGAATGTGCTGTATGCGCAATGTCTAACCCCAAGGGGACAATACACGGCATCCCTTAAAAATAAGACATAATATTGAGGTTGGCAATGTGACGCGCCAAAAATATTATTGGTCGGAGCACCGATGGGGAGGTACAGTTGCGCCGATAGGCGTGTCAGCAAGCAGCCCTCACAGGATCATCTTTTTGCGCGCTCCAAGCCTTGAAGGGCAAGTTTCATGCCGGGCTTGAGGGCAAGAGCCAACTGAAAAAACTGTACTGACCTGTCACGGTCGCCCGACTGTAGAAAGACAGCGCCAAAGTTGCAGGCGATGGACGCGCTGTTCTTGACCATTTCCGGCTCCAGATCCAGAGCTTTTACCAGATTTGCCTTGGCCTGGATAAAATCCGCGCCTTCGGCAAAGGCCATGCCTACATTATAATAGAGCGTTGGATCGTCGGGGGCGATCTTGAGGGCGCGCTTGTATTCCGTGATGGCGTCCTGCCAGCGGCCCTGCCTGCGCAGGCTGATACCCAGCTGGTTGAAGAGGGCCAGGTCTTCGCGCCCGAGGCGTTTGCCCTTGGCCTCAAGGCTGCTACGCAGGAATTTTTCGGCCTTTTCCGGGTCTCGCTCGCCATAAATGCTGGCAATACGGCTTGAAAGCGCGCTGAGGCCATCGGCAGCTTCCCTGTTCATCTGCACCACGGCTTTTTCAAAAAAGGCCTCGGCCTTTTCCACATCGCCATTGGCAAGGTGGGCC
>JASGGT010000119.1:0-7922 GCA_047602655.1 Desulfovibrio sp.
GTCTCCGCCATTCAAGCTCTTTTCTCCAGGCTCATTTGGCTTGCCGTCTTTTTGCAGACTGATATTTTAGTCCCCCGGTTTGACCCGGGGGATTTTTTTGTCTGGCGCTCGGCCTGGCTTCAGCCATGCCTGCCGCTATTTTTCAGTTTTTTTCTTGTGGCTTGAGCGCAGGTGCAGGCGCATGGGGGCATGCGTGATGCCAAATATTTTGCGCAACGCGCGTTCAAGATAGCGGGTATAGCTTTCAGGAACACGGGTGGCGTCGCTCACAAAGCACACAAAGGTCGGCGGCGCGGTTTCCGCCTGGGTCAGGTAGAAGAACTTGGCGCGCACGCGCTTGACCACCGGCGGCTGATGCTTGTCGAGCACTTCTTCCATTGCGCGGTTGAGCTTGCCGGTAGAAATGCGCACGCTGCATTCTTCATGAATCTGGGTTGCCAGCGGCAGGATTTTTTTCAGGCCGGTCCCCTTGAGGGCCGAAACGTTCAGAATCGGCACATGCGGGCAAAATGCCAGCATTTCGGCCACGTTTTTCTTGAGCCTGTCCAGCGAATCGCGGGGGCCAGATCGCACTTGTTGATAAGCACCATAAAGGGTGTTTTGCGCGTGTTCAGCATGTCCATGAGGCGCTTGTCCTGCTGGCTCACGCCCTCGGCGGCGTCCAGTGTCAGCAGGGTCACGTCGGCCTTGGTGCTGGATTTGATGGCCGAGTTGACGGAGTACTTTTCCAGGCTGTCGCTGATCTTGGTGCGGCGGCGTACTCCAGCAGTGTCCACAAACACGTAGTCGCGCCCACCGCTCGCAAAGCGCACGTCAACGCTGTCGCGCGTGGTGCCCGCCACATCGGAAACAATCATGCGGTCACTGCGGGAAATGGCGTTGATAAGCGACGACTTGCCCGCATTGGGGCGGCCAAGCATGGCAAGCTTGAGGGTCGGCGGCGCGGGCGGCTCGGTGGAGGTTTCTTCCGGCAGCAGAGCTACCAGTTCTTCCACCAGGGCGGTGATGTTGTGCCCGTGCTCGGCGGAAACCGCCAGCAGCGGAAAGCCCAGAACATGAAATTCGGCCATGAGCTCATCTTCGCGCTCCACGCCGTCAACCTTGTTGACCACGCAGATGGTGGGCAGACCCTTGCGGCGCACATGGGCCGCCAGATGCTCGTCCAGGGGCAGCAGGCCATCGCGCGAGTCCACCACAAAGGCCACGGCTGCGGCATCGACCAGTGCCGCTTCGGTTTGCGCAAGGATGTCGCGCTCAAAGCCGCGAATGCCTTCGGGGCCTTCAACCACGGCGGCGTGGGCGTCAAGGGTGATGCCGCCCGTGTCAACGATGCCGAAAACGGGGGTGTCCTTGCGGCGCACCACGCCGTCCATACGGTCGCGGGTCACGCCGGGGCGGTCATGGGTGATGGCCCGATTGCTGCGGATAAGCCTGTTGAACAGGGTGGATTTGCCCACATTGGGGCGGCCCACCAGAATGACGCGGGGCAATGTATCTGCCATGAGAATACCTTAGTGTACGCCTGGGATTTGCCAGGCGAGATTGCAAGCGTGAAGCGGAGTGCGCCGCCATGCGGTCATGCGCTCCGATGAAAAGAAAGCGCCCGGAGCATATGCTCTCCGAGGCGTCTGGCGTGCAGCGCCGCGCAGCTCGCGGCGGCCAGGACAGCTGGGTTTTAGAACTGTTTTACTGGCGTAAAAATTTATTTTTAGCACTTTGTTCCGTCAAAGGGAAGACCCCGCAGCCGTCCCAATGTTCCGGGGCTGTTATGGCGGCGACAGGCTCTGGCATCTGCTCAAGGGCATGCGCGCCAGACCACGGCGGCAGGCATGAAAACACGTGTCCGCAGGGCATTGTCACGCGCAGGGCATGCAGCATCAGGCTTTCCGGTATCTGCGCGGTTTTTTCCGCATTGCCCGTACGCGCCGGGGCCGGGATGGCGTAAGCCCCGCGCGGCACGTGGCGGCGCGTGGCTGTTGCCTGCCCGTACTTGGCATCGCCAATGACAGGATGCCCAACAGTGGCAAGCTGTACACGGATCTGATGCGTGCGGCCTGTCAGCAGGCGCACAAGCAGCAGGCTTTGCGCCTGCTCCACCCTCAGGGGGCGCACCATGCACAGGGCCTCGCGGCTGTCGGCCTCGCCGGGCGCGGCCGTGCGCACCTTTTCGTAGCCCTGGGCCGCATCCTTGCGCAAAAAGTGGCGCAGCAACTGTGTTTCCGCAAAGGGCCAGCGGCCCTGCACCCAGACCACATATTCCTTGGCCAGCGTTCCGTCGCGTATGGCGTCCTGAGCCCTGGCAAGGGCCTCGTACGAGGCAGCCACCAGCAGAACGCCCGAAGTTTCCTTGTCCAGCCTGTGCACGGGCGTGGGTTTGAAGGGCGCGTTTGCGAAGTAGACGGCCAGCCGTGAACTGAGGCTGTCGTCATGCCCGGTGCCGGGATGCGTAGGCAGGCCTGCGGGTTTGTTAAAGGCCCACAGGTAACCGTCTGTGCCGATCATGGGTGGCAGCGGAGGCGAATCAATCGGCTGCGCGCCGGAATCTGTATCCGCCAGCGGCTGGGGAGCCGTTTCTGACGCGCTTTCTTCCGCCATCTTGAAGGCAAAGGGAGGAAGGCGAACAATGTCGCCTGTCTGCACGCGGGCAAAGGGTTTGCATCTGCTGCCGTTGATGCGTACCTGTCCGGTTCGCACCCAGCGGTGGAGCAGAGTGGGGGGCAAGTTCAGCCGCCTTTGCAGGAACTGTAACAACTTTTGGCCGCTTTCGGTCTCCTGAACTATCGGCTGTTCCAGAGGCGATTGCCTGCTGATGCCGATGCCAGAGTCCTGGGCCTGCGTAGGGGGAGGGTTATCTTCCGACATGGGGATACTCTGGCGCAAAGCCAGCCTTGCGTCAAGAGCAGCGGGGGCGCGTGAGGTCGGAGCTGCCGCGCCGGACCGCTACAAACTACAGATAGCGGCAGTCGTTCATTGAAACCTTGGCAAAAGTGTGGTTTTCAATCCAGTCCCGAACCCGCTGGCGCGTCTCTGCCCTTGTGGTCAGTTTGTTGCGCAGCATGGCCCGGTCTGCCTCAACAATGGCGTTGGCGATGCTGGTCTGCATGTCTTCTGTGCAGGCGGAACCCATGGCCAGCAAGACCGGGGGGCGATTTTGCTGGCTGTTGTGCCTTTCAAAGCGCTGCATGAGCTCGTGCAAAATTTCGGCAACCTTCAGGCTGTCGCATCCGGGCAGCAACACGGCATATTCGTCGCCGCTCATGCGGGCCACGCAGGCTGCGGAATCCAGCCCGCCGCGCAGCAGCAGAGCCGCCTGGCAAAGTACGGTATTGCCTTCTTCGTGCCCGAGGTAATCGTTAATCATTTTCAGTCCATTGACGTCGGCAACGATTATCCCCACGGGACGAACAGCGTCTTGCTCCAGTTCATCTACAGACATGGTAAAAAAGGTTCGGCTGCGCAAGCCTGTGAGGGGATCGTTGCGCACCATGTCTTCAAGGTGGGCCCTGTCGGCCTGGCTTGCGCTGATGTCGGTATGCAGGCCCACCACACGTGTTGCCTTGCCGCTGGGATCACGTTGCGTCACGTTGCCGCGGCCAAGAATCCAGGCCCAGGTGTTATCGGCTCTGCGCATGCGGTAGGTGCATTCAAAAGTGTCGCCGTGGGCGGGCGAGGCAATGATGTCTTTTTGTATGGGCACCACGTGGGCGTAGTCTTCCGGATGAATCTTCTCTTCCCAGCTGCGCAGTATCGCCGGGAAAGTCTCGGCAGAGTAGCCCAGCATTTCAATGTATCGGGGGCTATAGTAGACGGTGTTGGTATTGGCGTCCCAATCCCACAGGCCATCGCCGGAAGCATTGAGCGCCAGCATCAGGCGGGCTGCATCCTGCGTGGAATGGGGCGTGGCAAGGTGCTGCATGGAAAAACGTGCGGACGGCAAAATCTGCTGCGCCTGACGTTCTACCGAGCTGATACAGCCAACCACATATTCCGCCTGCCCTGCGCCGTTGCGCGCAAGGGTTATAAGCTGGGTTCGCGCCGCAAGGTCATTGATGGGAAAGCATATTTCCATATGCCCGCCGATGTGGCCTTCGAGAAACGTCTGCAACGACTGGCCGAGTATATCCCTTTTATCCTCAAGGCATGCGTCAAGAAATGCCGCCATGCTGCAAGGGGTATTTGCCTCAATGCCGAGCAGCCTCCTGGCCCCAAGGCTGAAGTGGAGGAGGTCCGAAGCAACGCGCCATTCCAGCACGGCATCGGTTGTGTCCGTCTGGATAAGCGGCAGGGGGAGGCTGGGACAGGGTTCGCGCATGGCAATCCTTGGGAGGCCAAGATATGGTGCCAAAAGAAAGGAATTTGACGCGGGGCTTAAATTGCTGGGCGACACTACTACTATTCAGGAAAGAATGCTACTATGTTTTATATCTATTAATATATATAAGCTGTGGGGAGTAGAGGCCAGGTTGTAAGCGCTGGTGAAGGCATTTACGCTACGGGCTCGCACACGATTGCAGCAATGAATTATGGAAAAATCGATGTCGGCGGAGCGCCGTTCAGCGGCACGGCGGGGGTGCTATATGATGCGCCGAAGCGAGCGTATCTTACACTTTGAAAATGTACATGTTCAAAGTTCATCTGCTCTAATGCTCGTGGGGTTCGTTGCCCAGCGGGTGGGCGTGCATGTGAGCATGGGCAAAGGATGGGGCGCAGGCGCTCAGCCGATTGTTGGTGATGGTGAGGTATTGGGTAGATGTTTGCGCCAGAAAATCCCAATCATGAGAAATGGTTATGCGCGCAGTATCCAGGCTGCCCAAAATGTCGATGATGCGCTGGCGGGCCTCGTTGTCAAGGCCGTTGGTGGGTTCGTCAAGCAGCAGGGCCTCCGGCTTCATGGCCATCACGGAAGCCAGGGATACGAGTTTTTTCTCGCCGCCGGAAAGCCGGTGGGTAAGGCGGTTTTCAAATCCGGCCAGGCCCAGATCGCGCAGGGTGTCCAGGGCACAGTCTCTGGCATCGTCGGCTGAAAATCCGAGATTCAGCGGGCCAAAGGCCACGTCTTCCAGCACGGTGGGGAAAAAAAGCTGATCCTCTGCGTGTTGCAGCACAAAGCCCACCTTGCAGCGCAGGTCGTAGAAATCCTTTTCTTCCTTGAGGGGCGTGCCGTGAAACAGCACCTGACCTGCCTGGGGCCGCGCCAGACCTGTGATGCAGCGGAAAAGCGTTGTCTTTCCGCTACCGTTGGGGCCATAGAGGCCAATGCGCTGACCGGGATGCAGTGAGAAATCCACATTGCACAGCACAGTACGCGGCGAGTTGCCCTGCCCGTAAGCAAAGCAGATGCCTTTAAGGCTGAAAATGGCCGCATCGTGATGGTGGTCAGACATTGAGGCCTCCCAGGCATTCAACCGCTATTATCCCAGCCATGCACAGCAGCAGGCCCAGTGCAAAAATGCAGTCACCCCTTTGGGCGTGAAATACCGTCACCGATCTGAAATGGCCGGAAAATCCTCGCAGAACCATGGCCTCGCGCACCCGCAGCGAGCGTTCGTAACTGCGCACCAGCAACAGGCCCAGCAGGGATGCCAGGGTGCGGTAGGTATGCATGTTGGTGCGCGGGCGAAAACCGCGCAACCGCGCTGCCACCATCAGGGTGTGCCATTCCTGGGCGATGACGTGAACATATCTGGCAGTGAAAAGAAACAGGAAAACAAGCTTTGGCGGGCAGTGCAGGCGCTCCAGCGCATGACCGGCTGTAGGGGCGTTCATGGTGGCCACAAGCGCCAGAAAAACGCAGGCAATGGCATTGGATTTGATGCTCACCAAAAGCGCAAGGCGCACGCCTTCAGCGCTGACAGTGAGTATTCCCCATTGCGCCAGCGGGCTTCCCGGCGTGGTCAGGGGCGTTACGCACCACAGAAAAACAATGAAGATATTGATGGTGCCGAGGCGTTGCAGCAGTGCACGGGCAGGCGGATTGGCCGCCGCCAGCAGGGCCAGCCCCAGAGCAAGCGCCATGCCGCATGCGGTCAGGCTGTGCAGCAGCGATATACATACCGCAAGCCCCCCCGCGAAGGCCATGCGAACGCGGGGGTCAATGCGCTGTATGCGCGATGGACGAACAAAGGGCTGGTCAAACACTCCCAGCCATTACCCCCGACGTCCCTTGAAGTAAAGGGCAATGCCCGCCAGACCCACCAGCCAGCCGATGCCGCCGAAAATTTCAGAAAAGCCGGGGCGGGACACGCGCATTTCTGCAAGTTCCCGGCGTATGGGGCCAAGCTTTGTGTCCAGCGCCGCGTTGACGATGGATTGCAGCTCTCCGGAGCTGACGCCGACAGTGCCCGAGGTCGCCGCCGCCGCGCCTGTTGCTCCGTTGGCAGCCGCAGGCGCCGTGTGCGTAGCCGGGGACGTCTTTTCCGCCGCCGCATCCTTTGCCTCCGAATCCTTGGCGGGCGCCGCCGGCGTCTGAATTACCGCCAGTTCTGCGGCATCCATCATCCATTCATTCTGATGGCCTTCACCAGCCTTGATGACAATGCGCAGGCCGTGGGCCTTGCCCTCAGCGGGAACAGGAAACCGGTACACGCCCTGATCATCGGTGCGGCCTTCCTGTAGTTTTGCACCAGTGGCAGCATCATATACTATCACCTGTCCCTGCCTGACCTTGTTGCCGCCGTTAAAGCCGCATTCCGCAACAACCTGATTTCCTTCCGTCCATGCAAAAATATTGACCCGGTGGGCCTGGGCCGCATGGGGCAATGCCAACGCGAGGAGCAAAAACAGCGTGGACAGCAGTGCGGGCATTGCGGGCGAAAACGCCCTGCGCGTGCAAATGGAAAGCATGGAGACTCCTTATGGCCTCAGGCCGCGCTCAAGCGCAGCATTTCAGGGCGAACCCTGGCGATAAAACCCACGGTCAGCATGGTAATGAGCCCTTCGGCCAGCATGATGGGCAGATGGGCCAAAAACAGCAGCCGCGCGGCTGTGGCAAAGCCCTCATCGCTGGAGGCAAGAGCCACCGCCGTCAGCAGGCCAGCGCCCATGACACCCAGAGCGCCGCCGCAGAAGGCGGCGATCTTTTGCCCTGCGGGCGTGGGCCATGCGCGGCACAGGCCGCGAAACACGCAGCCGGCCACAACGCCTGAAAATCCCATGGTGAAGGTGTTGACGCCCAGCACCACAAGGCCGCCAAACTGAAACAGAAGCGCCTGCAGCGCCAGCGCCGCCAGAATGGCCGGAAAGGCCGCCCAGCCGAGTATGACGCCCAGAAGGCCGTTGAGAATAAGGTGCGCGCTGGTAATGCCGATGGGCACATGGATAAGCGAGCCGACAAAAAAAGTCGCGGCCAGAATGGCCACGGTCATGAGCCGGTCACAATCGAGTTTTTTCAGGCCCAGGGCCGTTCCAGCGGCGGTAAGGGCGTAACCCGTGGCGAGCACGGCAGGGGAAAGAACGCCTTCGGCAATATGCATGATCAGTCCTTTGATGGCCTTTGCCCGGCTTCACCTTGCCAGGCCGCTGGCGCAGAGGCCGAACCGGAAGGGGCACTTTCCGGCCCGGCCTGCCGCAGCCATACTTGGCGCAGTATTACTTGGTCTTGGGTGCGGCAAAATTCACCCACATCACAGCGCCCAGTTCCACTTCCTTGGCTTCACCCTTGTATTCCATTTTTTCGGCGGAGGTGTTCAGGGCCGCAAAGCCCCACCATCCCGCCCAGGGGATGCCATAGGTGAACACGCCGTTTTCATCGGTTTTTACGACCTGGGTGACATAAAAATCATTGGGGGCTGTATGGGCCTTGCCCTTGTTGTAGGATTCCACTTCCACGTCCGCTCCGGCAACGGGCTTGCCGTCAAGCAGAACGCGGCCACGGAATACATTGCCTGTGTAGTTGGCAAAGGGGCGGGTCAGGGGCACGATTT
>JASGGT010000120.1:0-7745 GCA_047602655.1 Desulfovibrio sp.
TGGGCTGAGTCGATGCATCTGCTTGTGCGGCCTGGCTCTGCCCCATCTGCATGTTGGTGAACATGGCATTGCGCTGGGTTTCGATGGCTTTTTGCAATTCCGTCTGCGAAACGGAACCATCGCCATCAGTATCCATCTTGTTGTAAAGCTCACTGCTCAGCCCGGATTCATCGAGACTTAGCTGGCCGTTCCCGTCTGAATCCAGATCCCCGAAAAGCTTGCTCGACAGATTGTCCTGCGATTGCGCCTCGCCGGATCCTTTCATCTGCGCGAGCATCTTCTCCCAATATGAGGAAGAAGATGATGATAACGCACTGACGCTCATACTGTCTCCCAGTCCTTGCGGACATTGTCGGTAACACCTGCAATCCCCTGCGGGCGAAGCCGAATACTGTAAGCGCACCTCCCTGTGTCGCGTATCAGCCGGGGAAAATTTTTCCCAATCTGATTGTGCAAAAAACATTCCTTTTTATGGGGCGGAAATTTTTGCCGGAAGTCTGCTTTTGCCGCGCCAAAAGCCAATATGCGGGGCTGAAAAATAAAAAACCGCCGCATCGGGCGACGCGGCGGTTTAGAATGCGGAGATGTTTAGGGATTCAGCGGGTTTTGACAGGTGAAGAGGCTTCTGCAGAAGTGGCCATGCCAGGGGCGTTGTCCACATCGCTGTCCACGCGCAGGCGCAGGGGGGGGACCTCTTGTGGAACCAGGGACGCATTACGCAGGGCTTTGGCGACACGTTGGGAGAAATTTTCGAGGCGGAAGCGGGCCTCGCCCACAACGGGCGGCGCTGTTACCAGAGCCGCAGTGGTCTTGTGGGTTCTGGCCGGATCGGTAAACTGGGGGATGGTCAGGCCGCCCACAGTTTGCGGCTGGTCAACAAAGGGTTCATGCAATGCTTCCAGCGACTGGGCAAAAAAACGCACGCGCACTTCTTTTTTGCCGCCCATATCCCAGAGTTCAAGCATAAGGGTTGATCCTGGCGGGGTGGCGTCATCGGGGTAGCCGGGCAACTGCCAATGCACGCCCAGCAATTAGCCCACATTGGCAATGTTGGTGTCGTGCCCCACAAAAACGACAAGGGAAGCCGTGTTGCAGCGCTGATCCCTGTGGGTGCCGTTAAGTGCCGCAGCCATTTCTGAAAGCAGAGAAGCCCCCTTGAAAAGAGCCACTACCGGAGAGCGGTTCACAGTGTTGAACACGCTTGTGTGGACGGGCAGCACTTCCCGCAGAACGTGCGCGTCCACCTGGCCCCACCCGGCGGAAGAATCAGGCCACTGAGCGTATTCCAGCAAAAAGATTTCCGCCATGCTTGATGCGGTCGCAAGTGCGCCGGAAAGCCCCGCGCCTTTGCCGTCAGCATCAACACTCACGGAATTGGGCAGGTCTGCGAGCCCACAGGAGGGTGGCAGATTGTAGCGCGAGCACAGCGTTGGAGCCACGGGAGCGCTCAGGTGCTGTATGTGGGTCAGGGCGCCAGCATTGTCTTCATGCAGTCGGTCAAGATCGCCCCCAGCCGTGGTCATGATGCTTGCAGCTACCGAGGCGGGGTCAAAGCGCTGAAAACCCGCCTGCACGGGATGAAAAAGCGGATCGGGCGTCTGGCTTGAAACTGCATAGGTCTGCCCGCCTCCTGGGCACAGGCCATCAAGCAGGGCTTTGGCTGTGGCTCTGGTGCGCTGATCCACATCGGCGCGCACAAATACCTTGCCGGGCGGTGGACAGGCGCTGTCGGGCAGCAGGCCAAGATTCAGCATCTGCCCGCGCATGTCTTCCCACATGGCGGTTACCAGCCGCGCGCCGCGCGGCGTGAGGAAACCCCTTGGCACAGGCCATTGCGGCCAGTTGCGGGTGCTCCACTGTGAGAGCGTATCGGGAGCCTGCGTGGGCGAGCGCACCCCGTGGCGGGAAAGCGCTACAACTTTCATAAGGCGGGGTTGTTCGTCCCCCTGCTGCGCCGCAATGCCAGATATGGGCAAATGGCAGAGCAGTGCGCAGGCAAGGCAGACAATGATTAAGCGTGGTGCAGTGCGCATGCGTTCTCCTTGATGAGGTGTACCATAGCCATAAAGGGCTGTGCGGGCAACGCCGATTTGCATGCGGGCAGGCTGCGGGCCCTGCGCCAGTGCAAATTTTGCCCGCCTCGCGGGCCGTAATTGCTTGCACAGTGCGGGGCTTGTTATTATGCTTATTCTTTGCAGCAGAGTTTGGCTCTGGCTGCTTGGTACGAAACCTTTTTCGTCTTCTTCCCCGTCAGGGGGCGGAGCGTATCCAGATATCGAGGCGTATAATGCCCATTGCCGTTCCACGCGTTGGCGTAGAAGACAAACCTCTTGTTCAGGATATTCGCGTAGAAAACCTTTCAGCGCTGGTCATCCGTTCGGCTACTGTACGCGACGTGCACGGCATGTCTGCGCTTATCAACCACTATGCGTCGTCCAACGTCATGCTGGCGCGCGGGCCGCAGTATCTTTATCAGCATATTCAGGACTACATGGTTGCCACGGCACCCTCGGCTGAGGATGGGCATGATGTTGTGGTGGCTTGCGGCGCTGTGCATGTGCTGTGGGAAGACCTGGCGGAAATACGTTCGGTGGCGGTCCACCCCCTGTGCCAGGCGCAGGGTTTCGGCAAAAGGCTGGTGGCCGCGCTGGTTGACCGATGTCGCGATCTCGGCTTGCCGAGGGTTTTTGCCTTTACTCTGGCTGCGCCGTTTTTTTCCAAGTGCGGATTCAGCGAGTTTAAACGCGATGATATGCCCGCCATTGTGTGGGTTGAATGCAGTAAATGCCCCAAGTTTTACTGCTGTGACGAAATTGGAATGATACTCGAATTATAGTTTTCGACCTGCGGCATAATCGCAGGGATTCACACTGTCTGCAAAGGGTGGGAATGCGTCATGAGCAACAGGCTGTATCACCGGGATTTTCTGAAAGAAATAGACTTCACGCCGGAAGACCTCACGTATCTGCTGGATCTTGCGGCCCAGCTCAAGCAGGCCAAAAAGGTCCGGCGCGAGCCGAAGTTTCTGCAAGACAGAAATATTGTCATCCTTTTCGAAAAGGATTCCACGCGTACCCGCTGTTCTTTTGAAGTGGCAGCCTATGATCAGGGCGCACGCGTGACCTATCTTGGCCCCTCCGGCTCGCAGATGGGCAAAAAGGAATCCATGTCCGATACTGCCCGCGTTCTTTCCCGCTTTTATGACGGTATTGAGTATCGCGGTTATGAACAGGCGAGGGTGGAGGCTCTGGCAGAACACGCTGGCGTGCCGGTGTGGAACGGCCTCACCAACGAATGGCACCCCACGCAGTTTCTGGCCGACATGCTGACCATGCGCGAGTGCTGCGAAAAACCTTTGAATCAACAAACGCTGGCATATCTTGGGGATGCACGTTATAATATGGGCAATTCCCTGATGGTTGGTTCGGCCCTGCTTGGGCTGGATTTCCGTTCTGTTGCTCCCAAAGCTTTGTGGACATCGGACGAAGTTTTTGAAATGGCCCTCCACATAGCCAAGAGCACCGGCGCGCGCATTACGCGCACGGAAAGCGTGGCCGAAGGCGTTAAAGACTGCGATTTTCTCTCCACTGATGTCTGGGTGTCCATGGGCGAGCCTGATTCCGTATGGAAAGAGCGCATTGATCTGTTGACGCCGTATCGCGTGGACGCAGCGGCAGCAATGGAACTGACGGGCAATCCCCAATGCAAGTTTTTGCATTGTCTGCCGAGTTTCCATAACCGTGATACCGCAGTTGGCGAAGACATTTATCAGCGCTTTGGCATTGAATGCATGGAAGTGAGCGATGAAGTCTTTGAATCGCCGCGCAACATGGCTTTTGAAGAGGCGGAAAACCGCCTGCACACCATCAAGGCCGTCATGGTCGCCACCATGGCTGAAGGCCCACTGGTGTTCAACGCCTGATCCCATATCTCCTCCGGATACCGGAGGAGAGTCCAGCTGTTTGAGCCAGCCCTTACGGCTGGCCGCAAGCGCCCTTGCACAAGGCCATGTTTTTCGCATGGCTGCGCCGCAGGGGCGCTTGTGTTTTTTTTGTGGTGCCGCAGGCAGTCAACGCCCTTGTCTGTCATCGTCGCGAGTCGCACTGAAAAGTAATCTGGTCAGGTTTTGCCCACGTTTTCTAGAAAGCACCCGTGTGACTATACGGACATGCCCGTTTGGCTGGTCCGCAATTGGGTCATAAATCAGAATGTTAAAATATTAGCAATTTACTATGAATTGTTCTTTGAATAATCAATGTGGGCAAATTAATCAAATATGTTGACGCAAAAATGTACATAGATTAACTCTAGTAAAAATGGTGTGGTGAAAGAATGTAAGGAGGGAGTCTGTTTTTTTATGTTGTGAGGAAGTTATCAAGAGTGAAGTTTTTCACAACTCGCAATGTAGTGGGGCAAAGAAGATGAGTACACTTGTTTTTTGTTGTGTAGCACTGCCGTTTATTATGGCGCTTGTGCTGTATTTCACGCAAAGCAGCAGCGCTCGCAAGTTGATAGTGCCTGCAGCGGTCACAGTCATGGCGGTGGCAGCCGTGATCCTGGGAGCGAACGGCGCTTTCCGGCTTGAGATAGACACCATATTGGGTCTGTCTGCAGATTCTGTGTTCAGCGTGCTGGACTTGCTGTTGCTGGTTTACATTCTTGGCATAGGTTGGAAGCTGGGCAGCCGCCTGATTATGGGCATGACCCTGCTGCAACTGATTGGTCTGTTATACCTTAAATTCGTCCTTCCCGGGCACGAAGTGCCCATCACTGCCTTTGTGGCAGACGGCCTGTCGCTTATCATGGTGATCATCATCAGCGTGGTTGGCGGGCTTATTACTATTTACGGCATGGGCTACATGGATCTGCACGAAGAGCATCTGCATCTGCGTGTTTCGCGCCAGCCCAGATTCTTTGCCATTATTTTCTGCTTCCTCGGCGCAATGAACGGTCTGGTGCTCTGCAACAACCTTTCATGGATGTTCCTGTTCTGGGAAATCACAACGCTGTGTTCCTTCATGCTCATAGGGCATGACCAGACAGACGAAGCCAAGGCCAATGCCCAACGGGCATTGTGGATGAACGTTCTGGGCGGGCTGGCCTTTGTTTCGGCTATGCTGTTTATTCAGAAGAGCCTTGGCACGCTTTCGACCGAGCTGGTACTGCAAAAGATGACCTCGCTGGACGTAAAGAACACGGCCATTCTTTTGCCTTTTGCGTTCTTCTGTCTGGCGGCCTTTACCAAGTCGGCGCAGGTTCCCTTTGAAAGCTGGCTGTGCGGCGCAATGGTCGCGCCAACGCCTGTTTCGGCCCTGCTGCACTCGGCTACCATGGTCAAGGCGGGCACCTACCTGCTGTTGCGCATGGCCCCGGCCTTTGCGGGAACCACCATGTCCACCATTGTGGCCCTGTTCGGTGCATTTACCTTTGTGGCCACATGTATTCTTGCGGTCAGCCAGAGTAATGCAAAAAAGGTTCTGGCGTATTCCACAATCGCCAACCTCGGGCTTATCATCGCCTGTGTGGGCATCAATACAGCTGCATCCATGATGGCGGCAACGACCATCATCATTTACCACTCCGTGTCCAAGGGCCTGTTGTTCATGTGCGTCGGCGCCATTGAGCAGCGCATCGGTTCGCGCGATATTGAAGACATGCGCGGCCTCTATGGCATAATGCCCCGCACGGCCATTATCACCGTGATCGGCATTTTCACCATGATGCTGCCGCCCTTTGGCATGCTCATAGGCAAGTGGATGGCCATTGAAGCCATTGCCCGCGCCACCCAGGCCATGACGCCCATCGTTTTCTTTGTGGCGCTTGGCTCGGCCTTTACCGTGCTCTTCTGGGCGCGCTGGGCCGGTGTGCTGGTGTCTTCTTCCAAGATGCACGAGCACGCTGCCCACGGTAATCCCAAGCCCTCGGTCATGTTTGCACTGCGTTCGCTGTGCGGGCTTGCCGTTGTGTTTTCGTTCATTTCGCCAATGGTGCTGAAGACCTTTGTGGAGCCTTCGGTTTCCGGCGTTTACGCCCGGTTTAACCTGCAGATCGAAGGCTTTATCCCCGGCGCCAATCTGACTGGCGCAGAAGGCTATGTGTGGATTTACCTGCTGTTCCTTCTGCTTGGTCTGGGCGTGTGGTTTGCATGGCGTGAAGCCCGCAGAACACCCGAGTCTGCCCATGCGCAGCCTTACTTCTCGGGTCTGGCGGCAGAAAAGAACGGCGTGATCGGCTTCAAGGGTCCCATGAATGCCTTTGAACCCGTGCGCGTGGCCAACTTCTATCTTTGCCAGTATTTCGGCGAGAGCAAGATCACGCGGGCCATCGACATGATTTCCATCGCATTCCTGGTCGTTCTGGTAGGAGGTCTGCTGTAATGCTCACCATCTTCAGCGCTATCGGCGGGTTGATCCTGTCGCCCCTGGTGGGCGGCCTGCTTACCGGTCTGGATCGCCGGATCACGGCGCGCCTTCAGTCGCGCCTTGGGCCGCCACTGCTCCAGCCTTTTTACGACATATTCAAACTGCTGGGCAAACAGCCCCAGGTTACCAATGCCTGGCTGGTGTTCAGCGCGTACATCACGCTGATTTCATCGGCGCTTGCCCTGCTGATTTTCTTCATGGGCGGGGATTTGCTGCTGCTGTTCTTCGTGCTCACAGTGGGCGCGGTGTTTCAGGTGGTTGGCGCGGTATGCGTGCCATCGCCCTACAGCAACGTGGGCGCGCAGCGCGAGCTGTTGCTCATGCTGGCCTATGAGCCTATTCTGATCCTAGTGTTCGTTGGCTTTGCCATGTGCACGGGATCGTTCTCCATCGCCGCAGTATTCCAGCTCGAGCAGCCGCTGCTGCTCAAGATGCCCCTGCTGTTTCTGGCGTTGGGTTACGCCCTGACAATCAAACTGCGCAAGTCGCCCTTTGATATCGCGGCCTGCCACCACGGACACCAGGAACTGGTGCGCGGCGTGCAGACCGAATATTCCGGCCCGTACCTTGCGCTGATTGAAATTGCCCACTGGTTTGACCTTGTGCTTATTCTTGGGCTGTGCGCCATGTTCTGGCACACCAGCTTTGTGGGAATGGCCGTTCTTGTGGGTGCCTCGCTGTTTACGGAAATTCTTATCGACAACATCACCGCCCGTCTGACGTGGCAGTGGATGGTGCAAAAGAAGTCTCTGCTGCTCGGCATGGGCCTGGCCCTGGTTAATCTTTTATGGCTGTACGTGGCGTAAGGAGGCCGGAATATGGGTTTCGTCGACAATATGATCAAGCGGAGCCGCCTGAAGTCTCCGTGGATAGTTCATTTTGACTGCGGTTCCTGCAACGGCTGCGACATCGAGGTGCTGGCCTGTCTGACGCCCATGTATGACGTAGAACGTTTCGGGGTGGTCAACGCGGGCAACCCCAAGCATGCCGACGTGCTGCTGGTTACAGGCACGGTGAATCACCGCAACCAGCATGTGCTCAAGCAGATATACGAACAGATGCCTTCGCCCAAGGCCGTGGTTTCCATCGGAGCCTGCAACCTTTCCGGGGGCGTATTCAAGGATACCTATAATGTGCTGAACGGCGCGTACAACATCATTCCTGTTGATGTATTCGTGCCCGGCTGCCCGCCCAAACCCGAGGCCATCATTGACGGCGTGGTGCAGGCCCTTGGCGTGCTCAAGGCCAAGATGGGCCTTGGCCCCGAGCCTGTGCCCCCCTAAATGCCGGGCGATGAGGACGGCACTCCCGACATTACGCCGC
>JASGGT010000013.1:0-30375 GCA_047602655.1 Desulfovibrio sp.
TCTCAATGCCAATCCCGGCGCTTTTCGCCGAGTGATGGAAGTAGCCATAGAGGAAGTACGCCGCGCCCAAAGGCCAGAACCTTTTTTGTTCGTCAACGCCTGGAATGAGTGGGGCGAGGGCTGCCATCTTGAGCCCGACAAAAAATATGGCTTTGCATGGCTCGAAGCCATGCAGGCCGCCCTGAACACTGCGTAACCATGTGAATATCAGCCTGCCTGCCCGCCAGTTCTCTGACGGGCATATTTTTTGCTATTGCCTGGGCAAAGCGCTTTACAGCGCCAACCAAGCCAGGGCGGTAAGAACATGTTCGGTTCGCAGCAAGATCCAAGCAGAACAGAAAAAGCCTCTCCCAAACGCATCAGCAAGCAGCGCGCGGAAGGCAATGTTCCCAAAGCGCCAGAACTAGGCAAGGCCGTGAGCCTGCTGGGGGGCATGTGCATTCTTTACGCCTGGATCGGCCCCATGGCCGACAACATCAAACGCCTGTTCCGCCACTTTCTCAGCCACTCGTGGGAGTTCGATCCCAACCCTGAGAACGTCTACAGCCTCAGCATTGACGTCACGCTTGAAATTGCCCGCATGATCATGCCCATCCTGCTGACTCTGGGCTTTCTGGCCTTTCTGGCGCAGCGCCTGCAGGTTGGCAAACTCTGGACAACCAAGGTGATGCGCCCCAACATGAAGCGCTTCAACATAGTCCAGGGGCTCAAGCAGATGCTGGCGTCGCCGCAAACGGCCCTGCGCACCATCAAGAGCCTGCTGTTTTCTCTCGTTCTTGGCCTTATCCCTGGCTGGATCATCTTCAAGGAACACCAGAATTTTCTGCCCATGTACTACGCCAGCACCGAGGGCGTGGCGACCTACATGCTGCAAATGGCCTTCAAACTGACGAGCTACGCGCTTTTGCCCATCATTGCCATTGCCGTTTTTGACGTATGGCAGTCGCACTATGCCTATAACGAAGGCATGAAGATGACCAAGTCAGAAGTGAAGGATGAGCAAAAGCAGGCCGAGGGCGACCCCGTGGTCAAGGGCCAGCAACGCAAAAAAATGATGGAAATGATGAGCAAGCGCATGCTTGCCGATGTGCCCAAGGCCGATGTGGTGGTTACAAACCCCACGCATATAGCCGTGGCCCTGAGCTATAATACTTCTGAAGCTCCCGCGCCCATCGTGCTTGCCAAGGGCGCAGACCATCTGGCCGAAAAGATCAAAGAAGTAGCCCGCGAAAACCGAATCCCCATTCGCGAAAACGTACCTCTGGCACGGGCTTTGTATAAGTCCACAGAGGTGGGCGACATGATTCCCGAAGAGCTTTACAAAGCAGTGGCTGCCGTGCTGGCCAGCATCTGGAAGCTCAAGCCCAAGGTGGAAGCATCCTGAGAGCATTTTCACTTTGAAATACTTGCTTAACGTCGAAGCGCTCTGCTGTCTTCGCCTTGCAAGCATTTCGTGGCGCGGATTTTTTCAAAAATCCGCGCAGAGCAGCTAGACATTTTCAATGGCGATCTGCTCCAGAAAACAAAAATATTTTTCTTCAGCCCCACACGAGCCCAGGTAAACCAGCTTTCCGGAACCAACGCAGAGAGGTGTCATAAAAATGGCTGCCGCAGTACTTCCCCAGATTGACTACAGTCGCTTTTCCAAAAACGGCGAAATATTTCTCGCAGCCGGCGTGGTTATCATCCTGTTTGTCATGCTGGTGCCGCTGCCCACGTTTTTTCTCGATTTCATGCTCTGCGCCAGCATTTCCATTTCCCTGCTGGTGCTTGTAACCACAATGTTCATGACCTCGCCGCTGGAATTTACCATCTTTCCTTCGCTGCTGCTGGTCACGACCCTTCTGCGGCTGGCGCTCAACGTGGCTTCCACGCGTCTTATCATGCTCAACGGCAACATGGGGGCCAACGCGGCGGGCGAAGTCATCCGCGCGTTCGGCCAGTTTGTTGTGGGCGGCAGTTACGTTGTGGGCGCAGTCATCTTCATGATCCTGTTCATCCTGAACAAGACCGTTATCACCGCTGGTACCACGCGTATCGCAGAAGTGGCGGCCCGCTTCACCTTGGACGCCATGCCCGGCAAACAGATGGCCATTGAAGCCGACCTTAACGCCGGCTTGCTGGATGAAGAACAGGCCAATGCCCGCCGTGCCGCGCTGCGCAAGGAAGCAGATTTTTACGGCGCCATGGACGGTGCCTGCAAATTTGTCTCGGGCGACGTGAACGCAGGCATGTTCATCACCCTGGTGAACCTTGTGGGTGGCATCATCATCGGTATGGTCCAAAAGGACATGGACTGGAATACAGCCCTTATGACCTATTCGCTGCTGACAATCGGCGACGGTCTGGTTTCCACCATACCTTCCATCATAGTTTCCACCGGCACTGGCCTGCTGGTTTCGCGCGCCGCCTCCGAAGCCAAGATGGGCGAAGAATTTCTTGCCCAGCTTACCTTCAACAGCCGTGCGCTCAAGATGGTTTCAGCCGTGCTGCTGCTGTTTGCGCTGGTTCCCGGCCTGCCGACCATCCCCTTCCTCTGCATATCCATACTTATCTTTGTGGTGAGCCGCCTCACGGAAAACAAGGATCAGGAGGCTGCCAACAAGGCAAAGGAAGACAAGAAAAAGAAAAGCGGTTCCGGCACCGCCGATACGCCGGAAGAGGTCCAGGCGCTGTTGCCCCTGGATACGCTGGAACTTGAAGTGGGCTACGGCCTCATCCCCCTGGTGGACGAAGAACAGAGCGGCAACCTGCTGGCCCGCATCCGCTCCATACGCCGTCAGTTCGCGCTGGACATGGGCGTGGTCATTCCCTCGCTGCACCTGCGTGACAACCTTCAGCTCAAGCCCGGCCAGTACGCCCTGCTCATCAAGGGCAATCAGGTGGCTTCGGCGGAAATCCTGGTTGACCACTTTCTTGCCATGGATCCCGGCAATGTGACCACCAAGATCAGCGGCATTGAAACACGCGAGCCCGCCTTCAACCTGCCCTGTGGATTCCCGACAGTCAGCGCGAGGAAGCCATGCTTGCGGGCTACACGGTAGTTGACCCGGCAACGGTTATCGCCACGCATCTGACGGAAGTGTTCAAGCGTCAGCTGGCCGATTTTCTTGACCGCCAGGGCGTGCAGGGCCTGCTGGACACGGTTGCCAAACATGCGCCCAAGGCAGTGGAAGATCTGGTGCCCAACGTGCTGCCGCTCGGCGTGGTGCAGAAAGTGCTGCAACTGCTGGTGCGCGAAAGCGTCAGCATACGCGACATGCTCACCATTGTGGAAACTCTGGGCGACTTTGGCTCAAGCGTCAAAAATCCCGACACGCTGGCAGAATATGTGCGCGAAAAACTCTCCCGCGCCATTGTGCGGCCCTATCTGGACAGCCAGGGAACGCTTTCAGTGCTGACCCTTGCTCCCAATGCCGAGCGTCTGGTGCAGGAGGGCATCCGCCATGCCGATAACGGCGTGACCTTCCTTTCCATGAATCCGGCTGTGGCCCAGCGGCTGGTGAACAACATCAGCACCGCTGCCGACAATGCGGTGAACACCGATGCCCAGCCAGTGCTGCTGGTGACGCCGCTCATCCGCCCGCATCTGGCCCAGATTGTGACGCGTTTTCTGCCCACGGTGCCGGTCATTTCGCAGGCAGAGATTCCGCCCGACATCCGGCTGCAATCGGTGGGCGTGGTAAGCGCCGAATAAGCAGATCGCCATCAACGTTGCGCGGCGCTCCAACACAAGAGTTGGAGCGCCGCCTTATTTTTATATTCTTCTCCAGCTATCAGGATTCGTTGCCTTTTACTCTCCCAACCGCTAGTATTAGCTATGGCAAAAGCTGTGCTCTTGCGCTTGCAGGAGCATGGGCCGATACTGCCAAAAAAGTTGGCCCCGAATTTGCATTTACTGGTCTGTCGTCAAACAAACGGCACCGATGCGCCGCTGGGCGATATTGAACCGTTAGGCAAAGGAATGGGCCATGCAGGTAAAGACGTTCACAGGGGCCACATCGCAGGAAATTCTGGCCAGAATCAAGGCCGAGATGGGGCCTGACGCCGTTATCCTGGGCAACCGCACCTATCGCAAGAACGGTGCCGTATGCCATGAAATAACTGCCGGGATCGAGCGCCCCAAGGCCGAAGCGGCGCAAGCCGCAGGCGCGCCTGCCGGGTGGGGCGAATGGCACAAGGAATGGATGCATCTCAAGGATCAGATTTTTGCCTTGATGAAGCCGGCCATTCAGCTTGAGCGCCTCACGCCCCGCCAGCGCGTTGCTCTGGAATATTTGCAGCGCGAAGGCGTTTCTGACTCTGTGGCGGTTGACCTTTACCAGCGTTTGCTGGCGGAACCCGGGGCCTCTGTGCTTGAATGCCTTTGCGGCATGGTGCCGGTCAAGGCATGGGGCGCGGAACAGTGGCGGCAGCGTATCCACCTGATGGCCGGGCCCTTCGGTTTTGGCAAAACCACAACGGCCCTGCGTTTTGCTCTGCATCTGCGTAAACATGAACCAGAAGCGCGCATTGCCTTTATCAACGCCGACTGCCTGCGCGGCAACGGCAGGCTGATATTGCGCCACTGGGCGGAGCTTTCCAATTTTACGTATATGGAGGCGCCCGACAAGGCCGCTATGGAACTTGCCCTGGCCGCCACGCGAGAGGCCCGAGCTGTGTTCATTGACGTTCCTGGCCTTGACCGCAACGGCAATCTTGCCCACTGGCGGGCCGACATGGGTCTGGACACTGTGGAAGCTGCTACGCACCTCACGCTTTCGCCATTTTTTGACGCACTGCAAACACAGGCGTTTTTGCAGAGATACAAATTTGAAGGGCCTGGCTCCCTTGTATGGACCAAGCTGGACGAAGCCGTGAGCTTCGGCAATATTGTGAATGTGGCCTGCGCTGCCGGTTTGCCGGTTTCAGCACTGTCATTCGGCGCGGAACTCAAGGAAAGCCTTGCCCCGGCCACCGAGCCGCTGGTCTGGCGTCTTATTTTCAAAAGGCAACTTCCCGGCCAGGCCGCCTAGGGCGGCATGAGCCATAACATGTGGAGCAGACAGATGAGCGGCACTTTCCCTCTGGTTTTTTCCGTCACCTCAGGCAAGGGCGGCGTAGGCAAGACCAATATCTCCGTCAATCTTGCCATTTGCCTTGCGCAGCTGGGCAAGCAGGTGGTGCTTATTGACGCCGACCTCGGCCTGGCCAACGTAGACGTGGTGCTTGGTCTGACCCCGCAGAAGAATATTTTCCACCTGTTTCACGAAGGGGCTACCATTTCGGATATCCTCTTTCCCACGCCTTACGGCTTTTCCATTTTGCCTGCCTCTTCCGGCATGAGCGAAATGCTCACCCTTTCCACGGGGCAGAAGCTTGAACTGCTTGAAGCCGTTGACGAAATGGAAGACGGGCTCGACTACCTCATCGTGGATACGGGTGCAGGCATCAGCGACAATGTGCTCTATTTCAATATGGCCGCGCAGGAACGCCTGGTAGTGCTTACGCCGGAACCGACTTCGCTCACTGACGCCTATGCCCTTATCAAGGTGCTGAAAAACAACCATGGAGTTGAACGCTTCAAGGTGTGCGTCAACATGGCCCCGGACCTCAAGACGGCCAAGGACATGTTTGTGCGGCTGCATCAGGCCTGCGATCATTTTCTCAGCGGCGTATCCCTGGAACTCGTGGGCGTTATCCCGCGCGATACAGGCGTGCGCAAGGCCGTGGTGCAGCAGTTGCCCTACTGCATAAGCGAACCGCAAAGCCCGGCGGCAAAGGCCACAATGTCGCTGGCCAAGAACATCAGCGCATGGGAAGCCCCCGAAAACCTGGACGGCAACATCAAGTTTTTCTGGAAAAAACTGCTGTTCCGCTAGCCTTGCGAATGGATTCCCTGGCCTGAAAGGCCGTTGGCGACAAGAACAACGCTCCATAACCTCAACGTGTCAAAAAAGCAGCGCAACCAGCCTTGGCGGGCAGGTGGAGCGAGGCATAACAGGCATCCAGATGCCACGGGGTAGAAGAGGCAGATCCGAAGGAAACCAACATGAAGACCGGCACAGCGCAAGCGCAAGCTCCCTGCCCCTGGGAAGCGCTCGAAACCGGGGCAACCCCTTGGGAGAGCTTTTCACCGGCAGAGCAGGAATCCGTGGTGCGTCACTATGCGCCCAAGATCCGCTTTCTCGCTTTGCGGCTCAAAGCCAAGTTGCCGCGCAGCATAGAACTTGGGGAGCTGATCAGCTCCGGCACCCTGGGCCTCATGGAAGCCCTGGGCAAGTTCAGGCCGCAGCTCGGCATCCGCTTTGAAACGTATGCCGAAAGCCGCATCAAGGGAGCCATGCTTGATGAATTGCGCCGGCTTGACTGGTTTCCACGGTCGCTGCGTCAGCGTGTGCGGGTGCTTGATGAAGCCATGCGCAAGGTTGAGCACGAACAAGGCCGCCAGGCCACCGAGGACGAGCTGCAAAAGATCACCGGCCTCGACATGCGTGACGTGCGACAAGGCCTTGAAGCCCTGCAAAACCAGCTCTGGATTTCACTTGACGCCATTCAGGACACGCTCTCTGGCGAAGGGCCCGAAGGCGGCGAGCCCTTCCGCAGTACTGCCCTGCAAGAGCTTGTGGAACGCGTGGCTCCGCTGATCGACCGCTTGACGCCAAGAGAAAAGTTGGTACTCTCGCTGTATTATACTGATGAGTTGAATATGCGTGAAACTGCCGAAGTCATGGGCATCACCGAAGGCCGGGTTTCACAATTGCATTCACAGGCCCTGAGCCGCCTTCGCAGGGAATTTCATAATCTCTACGGCGAAGGCACTGAAATATAAGCTTACAACAGACAGTGGCGCACGGCTGCAACGTCTGTTGCAAACCGATATTGACGGCGCTTCAAGGAGTTCTTCTCATGCCTTACAATCCGAATATGCGTGTTCTTGTGGTTGACGATTTTTCCACCATGCGCCGTATCGTGCGCAACATTCTGCGCCAGCTTGGCTTTCAGAACGTGGTGGAAGCTGATGACGGCACCTCGGCATGGGAAGTTCTGAACCGCGAAAAGATCGACTTTATCGTTTCGGACTGGAACATGCCCCAGATGACAGGCATTGACCTGCTCCGCAAGGTTCGCGCAAGCGAGCAGTTCGCCAACATCCCCTTTCTGATGGTTACTGCTGAAGCCCAGCAGGAAAACATCATTGAAGCTGTGCAGGCCAAGGTTTCCAACTACATCGTCAAGCCTTTCACTGCGGACACGATGAAGCAGAAAATCGACAAGATTTTTCCCTAAAGCATTCCATGTCGAAAACTTGCCAATGGCGATGTGAATCCGCCCGGCAAGTATGCGTGGCGCGGATATATACAATATCCACGCGGGGCAGCCAGCCTTTTCAAGGCAACCGCCAAGGCGCAGCGCCAAATATCCCTGGCTTTGACGGCCCGCTCCTGGCCGGGGTCAGCGCTGCATGCGCTCACCTGGTTCGGGCGGGTTTTTGTTTACCGGTGTTTTGGTAGTGCTGTTCAGGCAAGCTGTGCATGAACGGACCGAGGCCGTCAGGAGAGGCGCGTGGCTGAAAAGCAGGATTTGAAAGACGCCCCCGTCAAGGATGAACTTCAGGTTGCGGTCAGCCAGGATACAAGCCTGCGCAAGGTCGAACTTGATCTTGACGATGCTCCGTTCCTTGTGGAACAGGCGCCTCCGCCCCCGGCCAAAACCGAGGAAGCCCCACTACAGGTAGCCGATGAAGGGGCGGAACCACCCAAGAAGAAAAAAAAGCTGCTGATCATCGCAGCCGCAGCCGGCCTGCTCGTGCTGCTGGTGGCAGGCGCTGCAATCTGGTGGTTTGTGCTGCGCACCCCCCCACCGCCTCCTCCGGAGCCAATCAAGCCAGAGGTCATCGTGGTGCCTTCTGCAAAAACACCCACTGCCCAGCCTGACAGCGTCAAGGAACTGGCGCCCTTTGTCATACCCCGGCAAACACCCACAGGCGCGCGCTTTTTGATCTGCAAGTTTTCAACTGTCAGTCAAAGCCCCAGGGTGGGCATGGAGATTGACCACAAGCTCATTCCCCTGCGCGATGCCCTGTATTATTACCTGAGCAGCAAGTCGGACGAATTTTTGCTGAATCCGGCCAACACGGCTACCATCAAAAAAGACCTCAGCGGGGTACTGAACGATTACCTGACGCAGGGGCGCATTGATGACATTTTGTTTGAGAGTTATCTGAACGAATAGAAGCAGCAGCCCCTGTCCGGCTGTGAAGCCCGCAAGCGACAGTGCCCGTGGCGCTGCGCAGGGCATTTAGCTGCTGCATACGCGATCTTCTGAATGGTCGCACGGGCCCCCGGATCCGGCAACAGGAGGCCTCCATGAGCGTTGACGCCACCATGGCCGTGCTGTATGCCCAAACCAGCCTGGCCACATCCGTAAGCAATGCCGCTGCTGTCGCCCCGCAGGCATCGGCTGCAATGTCGCGCGTTCTTGCCGCCGCCATGGCAAAGCAGGAGCAGCAACAGATAACGCGCACAGAACCCGGAAGCCAGACGGCGCTGACCCCGGATGCCGATCACCAGGGTGCGCCCCATTTTGGCAGCCGCAGAAGGCGGCGGCCCCCCCCTGAACCGGAAACCCCATCGGGTGAAACTTCATCCCCTCTTGTGGGCAACCTTTTGAACATAAAAGTATGAACGACACCCTGCTCTACGCACTTATCATGCTCTTTTCGCTCTTCGAGCTTGCCATACTCGGCGGAGTGCTTGTTTTCTACCTGCGGTTGCGCCGGTCAGAATCCCTGCTCAACGCCTTGCAGGGCAATCAGGACAGCCTGCTTGCGCGCATAGAAATGAACGCACGGCTGGAAAAGGAAATCGTGGCCACATTTGCCCAACGGCAGGCAGAGTTGCGAAATCTTGATGAAAAGCTGGAAGCGCGCACGCTTGAACTGCGCCGCCTGCTTGAACAGGCCGAGGGCATCAGCCGCTCGCCCCAGTTTTTGCGTGAACTGATTTTGAATGGACACCGCAAAGGCCTGACCAGTCGGCAGATTGCCAAAAATGCTGGCCTCAGTGTGGATGAGGTGGATCTTATCCTGGCGCAGAATATTCAGTAAGGCTCCATACGGGCCTGCCCATGCTGCGGGGCAGCCATCCCTTACGCAACCCATACTCAGACAAACAAATACCAGATCCTGCGGCAGGGCTAGAAGTCAAGCTTGAACTGCATGCCAAGCCCCAAGGCGGATTCTGGCTGTTTGTTGGCATTGGTGCGTTCGCGCTGCTCATCCTTGAGGATCAGCTCCGGCCCGACCCGGATGCTCAGGTCATCGCCCGCGTCCACATCCGCATAGGCCCGCACAACATGGCGGCTCTGCATGGGGACGTTTTCGTCAGCCTCTAGTTCATGCTCTCCCTTCTTCCGCCACGCGGAGTCTTCCTGCCCCACGCTCACTGCCATGCCGCTTTTGTGTTCTTCTTTCGTTGGCGGCCCCTTGAGGGCGGAATTGATGCTGGCCGTGGTATTCACTGATTTTTCCTTGGGGGCATCATCCCCCACGGCCCGCTTTTGCAGATCGTTGGAGCTTGTGCCTTCCCGCCATGCATCGCGGCTCTGGGCCCCGCCCCCAAACGCCCACGCTGGCGCGTGAATACCCTTGGAGTTCTTTTCCTTCTGCTTGCCTTCGCGCCGGTTTGCCTTGGCAGAGTTCCCCTTTTTTTCGCCAGAACGCAGGGCACTGGATTTTTTGGGGGCACTCTGAGACGCGCTCTTGTCGGTCTGCTCTGGATGGGCCGGATTTTCATTGGCGCATGCCAGATCCGGCGCAGAGCAGCACAAGCCCAGCGCAACGCAAAGAGAAAGGAAAATCAGGGGCAACTTCTTATCCATGTTTTTCCCTTTACGACAGGCCTGCCCCTTCTGTAAAGCCCGCCGGGCAGCCGGGACTGGCATCAGTTGCCAGGTATGTACTTAAAATGCGTGCAAACGCACAGCGGGGGAAGCGCCGTCAGACGCCTCCCCCGCTGGTTATCAGTCAGCGGCAGCATGCCGCTTCCATTCGGATATTATTCGGACTTGGCCGCAGGCATGCTTGCCCGCCCGCCTGCCTGCTCCTGCAGCAGCTTTTCTGTGTTCACCACAGGGAAGCTGGGGCTTGTGCCGGGATCCTGCCAGCCGCCGCCAAGGGCCATGCACACGCTGACGACACTATCAAGCCTGTCGCGCAACGATGTTGCCAGCTGCAACTCGGCAGCAAAAAGCTGACGCTCGGCGTCCAGTACCGTCAGGTAATCTGTGTAGCCGTTGTCGTATTGCAGACTGGCGATCTGCACGGCACGCCGCAGGCTTTCAACCTGCACCTGCATGCTGCGCACGATATGGTCGGCCTCGCGCTGCGAGGTAAGCGACGTGCGGATGTCTTCAAAGGCTGTCTGCACGGTTTTGCGATACACGGCGATGGCTGCCTTTTTCTGGGCTTCGGCATCCTTGAGGTTATACCAGTTGCGGCCAAAATCCAGCAAGGGCACGGTGCCGCTTGCGCCGTAGCTCCATGTACCAGCAGGGCCGGTAAAGAGGTTGCCCACTGAAGCGCTCAGGGAACCCAGCATGCCCGTGAGGGAAATGGAGGGGAAGAACTGTGCGCGGGCAACGCCGATATTTGCGTTGTAGGCCATGATGCTGAATTCTGCGGCGCGCACGTCAGGTCGACGCTCCAGAAGGTCAGAGGGCAGCCCGGCGGGCAGCACAGGCGGCGCGGGCAACATGTGGATGCCCTGTCCGCGTTTCATGGCCCTATCCATTATATCGCGGGGGGAACGGCCAAGCAGCACGGCCAGACCGGCCTCGGCCTTGTCCACAGCCACGGTGCTGGTGTGCACCTGGGCGCGGGCGGTTTCCACCTCTGCACGGGCGCGCTGCCAGTCAAGCTCGGTTATATCACCCTGTTTGTAGCGGGCGGTATAAATCCGGAAGGATTCTTCACGCGATTTCAGGGTACGGCGGGCCGTATCAAGCTGCATGTCCTGGGCCAGCAGGGCAAAGTACCCCTGAGCCGTCTGCCCTGCCACCGAGAGGCGCAGAGCTTCATGCCCAATGACCGTGTTCATCAGGATATCGCTGAGCATGGTGTACTGGTTGCGGATCTTGCCCCAGAAATCCAGTTCCCAGGAGGCGCTCAACGCACCCTGGTAGGCTGTGGTAGAACGCGACAACTTGCTCTGGTCAAAAGGCACCGTGTTGGCGGCTTTTTCTGATGCGCCCTGAGCGGCGGCGGAGCCCGTGCCGTTGATGACGGGCATCAATGCGGCTGTACCCACGCCCACCTGAGCGGCGGCAGATTCAATCTTGGCCATGGATTCGGCCAGATCCTGATTGTTCTTCAGCGCTTCTTCAACCAGTTCTGACAGCACAGGGTCGTTAAACCTGTTCCACCAGTCGGTATGCAGGGGCACTGAGCCCATATCCACTGCCCGCCACTGCTTGGGCATTTCCTGCTCCGGCCTGTCATAGTGCGGAGCAAGAGAGCATGCCGAAAGCAGCATGGCCATCATCAGCACCAATGCAGGTGTCTTGAGCATTATGCCCGGGGCCTTGCCGGAAGCGCTCATATGTCGTCCTCCTGGTCTTCCGCAAGGTGGTCTCTGCCCGCATTGGGATCAGTTTTGCCCTGCAGTTTCAGTGAGAGTTGCATGATGGCCTTGAAGAAGAACGGCACAAACAGCGTGGCTATGCACGTTGCCGCCAGCATGCCGCCGATGACCGCCGTGCCGATGGCGTGGCGGCTGTTAGCGCCCGCGCCCGTGCTGATGGCCAACGGCACGCAGCCGAGGATAAAGGCAAGCGAGGTCATCACGATGGGCCGGAAACGCAGCTTGGATGCGTGGATGGCCGCCGCATCAAGGCTGCGCCCGGCGCGCCAGGCCTCAACAGCGAATTCCACGATAAGAATGGCGTTTTTGGCCGCCAGACCAACCAGAGTCACAAGTGCCACCTGGAAGTAGATGTCGTTGGAAAGCCCGCGACCCCAGGTCGCCAACAAGGCTCCGAACACCCCAAAAGGCACGGCTGTGAGCACTGAAAGCGGCAAGGACCATGATTCGTACTGCGCGGCAAGAATCAGGAAGACCATGACCAGCGCCAGCACAAAAATGATTGTGGTGTCGGCGCTTGCCATTTTTTCCTGAAGGGCGGTACCTACCCAGCCCAGCTGATAATCAGAGGACAAAACCACAGAAGCGGCTTTTTCCATTTCGCTGAGAGCCTGGCCCGAAGAATACCCAGGAGTGGGCGCACCCATGATGTGGGCCGCCGGGAACACGTTGTAGCGTTCCACAACCTGGGGCGCCGTGCGGCGTTCAAGGGTCATTACCGCAGTCAGGGGCACCATCTCGCCATTTTTATTGGGCACGTATATGTCGTTGAGGCTTTCAGGCAGCACGCGTGTATCCGCCTCAGCCTGCAAGCGTACCTGGAAGGTGCGGCCCATGAGGTTGAAGTCGTTGACGTATGAACTGCCGAAGGTGGCACTCATGGCCGAATACACATCGGCGATGCTGATGCCCATATCCTTGCAGCGTTCGCGGTCAAGGTTGGCGTAGAGCTGGGGCGAACCAGTAGTGAAGAGGTTGCGCACCATGCCCACTGCCGGGTACTTGGGCGTGCCGTCGGCATTTTTGGAGGTCACTTCAAGCACCAGCTGGTTGGCTGCGCCCTCCATATCCTTGAGGCTGCCGCTGCCGCGCATCTGCACATAGCCTTCAAAACCACCGGTATTACTCATGCCGCTGATGGGCGGCGGCGTAAAGCCCAGGATAAAGGCCTCCGGCTGCATCACTGTTACAGCGCCCACGGTGTTCACGATGGCGCTGGCTGCATCCTTGGGATCCTTGCGTTCCCCCCAGGGTTTAAGCAGGGCAAAGAAGGTGCCGTAGTTGCTCTTGGCGGCCATGGAGGTGATGTCCAGACCGGAGAGCGTACCCACGCTCAAAACCGCAGGGTTCTTGAGCATGAAGTCGGTAAGCACCTTGTTGACCGCACGGGTGCGGGGCTGGGCCGCGCCGTCGTCCAGAATGGCCAGACCAAGCAGATAGCCCTGGTCTTCATCCGGCACAAGGCCGCCGGGCACCACGCGGAACAGCCCCACGATGCACAGAACCATGACTACGCAGAGCGCCAGCGCACGCCAGGCAGAGGCTTTGACAAAACGCACGGCGTTTACATAGCGGCGGGTAATGCGACCAAACACATAGTTGAACCACACAAAGCCCTTGGCAGGCGTGTGGTCATGGGCATGCGGCTTGAGCAGCAGGGCGCAGAGCGCCGGAGTGAGCGTCAGCGCCACAATGCCCGAAAGCACCACCGACACCGAGATCGTTATGGCAAACTGCTTGTACATCTGCCCCGCAAGGCCGCCCATGAACGAAACAGGAATAAACACGGCGCACAGCACAAGCACAATGGCGATAACCGGGGCCGTAACTTCGTTCATGGCCTTTGCTGTCGCCTCTCTGGGCGGCAGATGCTCCGAACTCATGATACGTTCAACGTTTTCAAGCACAACGATGGCGTCGTCCACCACGATACCGATGGCAAGCACCAGAGCGAACAGCGTAAGCGTGTTGATGGTGTAGCCAAAGGCGTACAGGCCCGCGAACGTGCCGATAATGGACACCGGCACGGCAATGCAGGGAATGAGCGTGGCGCGCCAGTTTTGCAGAAAGACGTAAACAACGATGAACACCAGGATCATGGCTTCGACCAGGGTGCTCACCACTTCCTTGATGGATTCGATAACGAAGTCGTTGTTGTCCACCAGCAGGGTGTAAGCCAGACCATCGGGCATGCGCGAGGCAATGTCCTCCAGCTTGGCCTTTACCAGATCGCCCGTGGCGATGGCGTTTGCGCCCGGCAGCAGATACACGGCGCCCATGCGTGCGCCCATGCCGTTGTAGCTGGAAAGAACGCTGTAGTCCTTGCCGCCCAGTTCTATGCGCGCCACATCCTTGAGCCGCAGCATGGCGCTGTCGTCTCCGGTGCGGATGATGATTTCGCCAAATTCTTCAGGCGTTACAAGGCGGCCCTGAGTGTCGATCTGCCAGGTAAGCTCGGTGGAGTCGGCCGTGGGCATGTCGCCCAGACGTCCAGGGGCGTACTGCGAGTTCTGCTCCTGAATGGCCGAGGTTACCTGCTTTGTGGTAATGCCGTACTTGGCGAGCTTGTCCGGTTGCAGCCAGATACGCATGGAGTAGTCCATGCTGCCAAAAAGCGAGCAGTCGCCCACGCCGTTGAGGCGTTTGAGTTCGTCAACAACGTTGACCTGGGCCCAGTTGTGGATGAACACGTCGCTATAGCGCCCGTCGGGCGAATAGAAACAGAACACCTGCAACATGGCGGGCGAACGCTTGACGACCGTGACGCCCTGCCTGCGCACATCTTCCGGCAGGGTGGCCTGGGCCAGGTTAACCTTGTTGTTAACGTTGACCAGGGCCATGTTGGCATCACTGCCCAACTTGAAGTACACGTTGATGTTGCCCGAGCCGGAACCCGAAGCGGCAATGGAAGTCATGTAGAGCATGTTTTCCACACCGTTGATATTCACTTCAAGGGGAGCCAGAACCGTGGAGGCAATGGTTTCCGCAGAAGCGCCGGGGTATGACACGCTCACGTTGACCGTGGGCGGCACAAGGTCGGGGTATTGTGCGATGGGCAGGGCCTTCATGGCCAGCGCGCCCACCAGGGTTATGACAATAGAGATAACGGCCGACAGAACCGGCCTGCGCAAAAAGAAATTCGGCTTTGTAGAAACAGCCATATGCTACCTACTTCTTCGGCGCGGCATCCTGGGGCTGCTGCCCACCGGCTTGCTGCACGCGCACTTGAGTCCCGGGGCGGGCTTTGATGATACCTTCACTGATGATGCGTTCCCCGCCCTTAAGGCCGGAACCCACCAGATATTTATCTCCCACAGCCACAGTCACAGTGATGGGAATGGCGTAGACCTTGTCGTCCTTGTCCAGCCCCATGACCACTGTACCCTTCTGGGTCACGATAACGCACTTTTGCGGAATAAGAATGGCGTTCTTGAGAATGTCGCCTTCCACAAACAGGCGCACATACTGCCCGGGCATGATCTGCCCGTCGGCATTGGGAAATACCGCGCGAGCCTTGATAACGCCCGTGGTGGGCTGCACCTGGCTGTCGATGAAGGTCACGTCGCCTTCCGTGCCGTACATGGTGCCGTCCAACAGACGCAGCTTGGCCTTGTAGCGGTTGTCCTTGGGGAACACCAGAATACCAGCGGCTGCAAGCTGCTGGCGCAGCATGCGGTCGGGCGCGGCAATGGAAAAGTCAATGTACATGGGGTCTGTCTGGTTCACATAAGTAAGCAGCGAGTTGTTGCTCACCAGGTTGCCGGGGGTGTAGTTTTCCTTGCTGCTGTAGCCGGAAACAGGCGCCACTACCTGGCAGTAATCCAGATTGATCTTGGCCTGACGCAGGGAGGCCTTGGCGCTGTCGTACGCGGCCAGGGCGGAATCGCGGTCTTTCTGCGAAACGGCGTTCTTCTCGTACAGGGGGCGAATACGCTTCCACTCACGTTCCGCGTTCACGTACTGGGCCTGCGCCTGCTGCACCTGGGCTTCGTACTGGTCGCGTTCAAGCTGGAACATCTGCTGCCCGGCCTTGACGAAGTCGCCTTCGTTATACAGACGCTTTTCAATGATACCCTGAACGCGGGCGCGCACTTCAACAGCGCGCGAACCTGAGGCCTGCGCCTGGAACTGGCTCGGCCAGGAGGCATCGGCAACGGTTACTTCAACAGCCGACACCGGCAAACGCATGTCGGGCTGTCCTTTTTTGTCGCTCTGGCACGCGACAAGGGCAAGGCAAAGCCCCAAAACAACTGAAATTTTTGCAATAGATCTGCTACTCATGAATAACTCCATATGGCGTGGCGCACGGCGCTCAAAACACGCACGGCGAAACGGCGGCGGTTTAATTTTCCACCGAGGCGGGTCATCGCTAAACGTCGTTCCTGGGGGGGGATCAGCATGAAAATTGGCGCGAACAAGCGCCTCATGACGCGTTGGGGGCGTCATACAGCCCCAGCCTGATAAACATCACCGACAATTGCAGTAAACCACCCCTTTAAAAAGCACAGTTCACGCCAAAAAGCAATGTATCGGGCTGTTGGACCGCCAAATGTTGAAAGTGATTATATGCAATAATTCCGAGTAGTTACAATATCGTGGTATTTTTTTATAACATACTGAAATTATTGACTATTTTTTTAGGAAAATTCTCCATCAGAATCAGGGGCTTCACTCTTCTCGAAGTACTCTCTGATATTTCTTGCATTGGCGCTTGCACTGTCCAGAAAGACCACCCACCACACCGTATCCTTGAACAGCTCCATCCGCTTGAACTTGTGGCGCTCGTCAGTCATGCGCAGCACAGTTATCTCCAGCTGTTTCTCTGCCCCGCTTTCCCCCATAAAGACAATCCGCAGGCCAGCGCGCAACATGACGCGCAGGTCTGCCGGGGAATACTGGGTAAGTATTCTGCCTGCCACATCGGTGGCCTTGAGAAAGCTGGTGGCCTGGGCGGATGAAATGCCCACCTTGCGCACATCGCCATTGATCAGCAGTTCCACGCGCTTGATGTTGGCCAGATTGATGCGGCTGCGGTTGATGACCTTGCCGTCGCGCAGCACGCGGTAATAACACGCTCCGATTTCCTCAGAAACGCCCATAACAACGGTAGCGCTTACATCAGGATAAAATACGCCTATGCTGGCTGTCATGCCGGAGGCCTTGGCAATATCGCCCTTCTCCTCTGCGATGCAGCGCAGATGGCGCGCTGTACGCATCTTGGCATTCACGTAAATGCCAACAAGCAGGAGAAACAGCAGGGCGACAATTGTGAGGGTCATGCAAAGCGCCTTGGAGGGTAAGGGATGAAGTTTCTGCGCACCCGGCAATCCGGCAGCAGGGCACGGCACGGCTGGGCGGCGCACACAAGCCTTTCAGGGCATGGCAACACCTGAAATGCGACAACAGCAGGCAGAGTTCTGCCCGCCCATATTTCACTAACAACCGCTCTAGTCGTCAAACCGCAGGCGCACCAACGTCCCGGCACGGGCGGCCAGCAGTTCGGCCACAATGGAAACTGCAATTTGCTGCGGTGTCTCCGCCTCAATGGAAAGGCCAATGGGGCAGCATACGGCAGCCAGTTCCGCATCCGGCACACCCTGCTTGCGCAAAGCGGCGTACACCTGTTCGCGCTTGGTTCTGCTGCCGATCATGCCCACATACTGCGCGTGGCTTGTCAGGGCCTGAGCCAGAGTCTCGCGGTCAAAACTGTGCCCGCGCGTGATAATGGCCACAAAATGTCTGCGCCCGATATCGCAGGTCTGCACAAGGTTTTCGTAGCCCGGCAAAACCCGGCAATGGCGGGCCATGGGGAAGCGCCCCGCGTTGGAAAACTCTTCGCGGTCGTCCACCACATCCACCACGAAGCCGCAGGAATGGGCCAGCCGCGCAACTTCCAGCGACACATGCCCGCCGCCGCACAGCAGGAGCACGGGCGGCGCATCCAGCGGTTCCACGTAAAAGATGCGTCCGTCCACATCCACCAGGCCAGGGCGGCCCTTGCGGGTCTCCAGCATGGGGTTTACCGCATCCAGCCCCACGGTCACGCCTTCGGGCTGAACGGCATGTTCCGGCAAGGCGTCCACAACCAGTCGCCGCTGCGGGGTTTCCGCCTCGCCATGCAGCGAAACTCCGTCCCGGCGCAGTTCAACCAGCCATGCGCCCCGACCGCCCAGCCGCAACACCTCTGCCGCCAAAGCGAACATTTCAGCCTGCTTGGGTGCAAGCACCTCGCACAGCACTTCCATGCCGCCGCCGCAGATCATGTCGCTGTTGGGCGTAAAGCCGCTCATGTCGCACGAAACACGCGCAGAAAGGCCGCTTGCAAGGCTGTTGCGGGCCGCTTCCATGGCGCGGGCCTCAAGCAGGCCGCCGCCCACGGTTCCTTCAAATCCGTTGCGAGTCTGAAGGGCGCGGGTTCCGGCTTCGCGCGGGGCAGAGCCTGTGCGGCTCACCACCGTCACAAGTACCAGGGGTTCGCCTTCGCCCAGCAGGGCCGTGGCGCGGGCTTCAAGCGTATCTTCCCACGGCGTCGCGACCAGGGCTTCCGGCGTGCCGGCCAGGGGTTCGCCGCCTGAAGGGGGCTGAGAGGCATCTTTTTTCTTAACCATCTCCATCCTCCTTCACGTAGCCGCAGCCTTTGACCGGGCAGAGAATCTTTGTGCCCTCGCGGGTTTTCTTTTCTATCAGATAGGGCGAATTGCAGCGCGGGCAGGGGCCGGGTACGGGCTTGTCCCACAGGGCGAAGTCGCACTGCGGGTACTGATCGCAGGAATAGAATATCTTGCCGCGCTTGGTGCTTTTTTCCACCAGCGAGCCCTTGCCGCAGCGCGGGCAGGGCACGCCCGTGGAAAGCGGGGCCGCGTACTTGCAGTCGGGATACCCCGTGCAGGCTATGAAGCTGCTGCCCGTGCGGGACTTTTTGATCACCAGGTCTTTGCCGCACTGCGGGCAGTTCCCCACCTTTTCATACTGGGGCTTTTCCTGGGCCACGGCTTCCACGGTGCCGTCTTCCGTGCGCTCAAAATTGCTGGTGTAGCGGCATTCCGGATAACCGGAACAGGCCAGAAAAGCCCCGGCCTTGCCAAACTTGATGAGCAGATCCTTGCCGCACTCCGGGCAGGGCAGATTTGCAGGCATGCCCCCCTTGAGGCTCTTCATGTTCTTGGACGCAGCCGCCAGCGTGGGATTGAAATCTTCCGAAAAACGCCGCAGCAGTTCGACCCACTGTTCCTGCCCCTCGGCCACCTTGTCCAGATTTTCTTCCATCTGGGCGGTGAAACCCACGTCCATGAGCTTGCCGAAGTGCTCCACCAGCTGGGTGCATACCACGCGCCCAAGGTCGGTGGGCACAAAATGGCGCTCTTTCAGGCTCACGTATTCCCTGTCCTGAAGGGTGGAAATAATGGCCGCATAGGTGGAAGGACGCCCGATGCCCAGTTCTTCCAGCTCGCGCACAAGGCTTGCTTCGCTGAAGCGGGCCGGGGGCTGGGTGAACTTCTGCTCCTTGTCGAGCTTTTCAAGCGTGAGCGTCTGCCCGGCGGTCAGGGGCGGCAGTTCAGCGTCCGCCTCATCCTTGCCTCGCGGCATGGCCGCCAGAAAACCGGGGAACAACAGGCGCTCGCCCTTGGCTTTCCACTGCGTATGCGCGCAGGCAATACTGGCCGTGGTGTCGTGAAAGCGCGCCCCGGCCATCTGCGAGGCCACAAAGCGCGACCAGATGAGCCGATAAAGATTGTACTGTTCCGGCGGCAGGTGGGTTTTCACCTCGTCGGGCGTGATGGTCACGTCAACAGGGCGGATGGCTTCATGCGCGTCCTGCGCGCCGCCCTTGGCCTTGTAGACCCTGGCCCGCTTGGGCAGGTATTCCTTGCCAAAGCTGCCTTCAATGAAGGCCTTGGCCGCATCGCGGGCTTCATCGGCAATGCGTGTGGAGTCGGTACGCATGTAAGTGATGAGTGCCGTCAGCCCCCTGTCGCCCAGCTCAACGCCTTCGTACAGACGCTGGGCAATATTCATGGTGCGCTTGGCCGTGTATGAAAGGCGCTGGTTGGCAGCCTGCTGCAAGGTTGAGGTAATGAAGGGCGGCTGCGGGGCGCGTTCGCGCTCTTTTTCTTCCACGCTTTCCACCACAAAGGGCTTGCCCGCCATGGCGTCTTCAATATCCTTGGCCTGGGCCGCATTGCTGACCACAGCCTTTTTGCCGCCCACCTTGGCAAGCTCGGCCTTGAACGGCGGCGGCACGTCAGCTGCAAGCAAGGCCTTGAACAGCCAGTATTCCTCAGGCTTGAAGACCTCGCGGGCCTCCTCGCGCTCAACAATGAGGCGCAGGGCCACTGACTGCACGCGCCCGGCAGAAATGCCGCGCTTGATGGACTTCCACAGCAGGGGCGAAATTTTGTAGCCAACCAGACGGTCAAGCACACGGCGGGCCTGCTGGGCGTCAAAAAGATGCCCGTTCAGTTCGCGCGGGTGCGCCAGGGCTTCTTTCACAGCCTTGGCCGTGATTTCGTTGAACTGGATGCGTTTGATATCCTTGGCTTTGTCGCGGATAAGTTCCGCCACATGCCAGGCAATGGCCTCTCCCTCGCGGTCGGGGTCGGGCGCGAGATAGACGGTATCAGCCTTGGAAGCGGCAGCGCGGAGTTCGCTGACCACATTCTTTTTATTGTCTATAACCTCGTAGTGCGGCGCAAAGTCGTTGGCTTCGTCCACGCCAAGCGAGCTGGACGGCAGGTCGCGCACATGGCCAACACTGGCCTGCACCATGTACTGCGGCCCCAGAAACTTCTTGATGGTCTTCACCTTGGCGGGTGATTCCACAATGATAAGCTGTTTGCCCATGCTGCCCCTCGGTTATCTCGTGCTTGCCGGCAAAAGACGCGCGGCCCTGTTAACGCTCACGCCATCGCGTGGCTTGCGCGCGTACCCTGCACCATCACTTATGTGGTTGCCAGCGCGGCGTTTTCACGCAATTTTTCTTGCGTGCAATCGCAACGCAACACGCCCGCGCAACGATTATTTTCCGTTGCCAAAATCCATTGCAGCGTCATAACGCCCCGTTGGCGGCCATGCGCGACACAACCAATAGCGTCAAGTACGAAGCATTTGTCAAGTCCCGACCTGTCTCAGTTCCATGCGCCAACACCGCCTCCTGTGGGTGCAATCGTGCCAAACTGGACAGCAAGGCCGATCTGCGCTATTTATGATAGTGTCGTTCAAAATTGCAAGGAAGCATATGCCAATCTGTTTTCTGCCACGTAACTTTGCCGCTGTTCTGTGCCTGCTGGCCATATTTGCTTTTGGCGCGGGTTGCGCCACGCATCAGGAGCAGCCGGGCACCCCGTCTGGAGCTGATTCCGGAGCGCAGCCAGGCAGCGATGCAGACGTTTCTGATGCGCCGCTGCAAAGTGTGCAGGTGCGCAAGGGGCAAACAGTACATGTGGCAGTGAGCGGCGGCGACGCCTCGTTTAACGCCGACTTTGAATCCATGCTCACAAGTTATTTGCAGAGCGAAAAAGATCTGACCCCCGCCGATTCTGCGCAAAAGGCAGACCTGCTCATACGCGTGAAGGTGGAGGACATATATCCTCTGGGTTCGCGCAACGCGCCCGTGAGCGCGGGGCATGCCTTGGGTTCAACCGCCACAGGGGCCATGCTGGGCGTGCTGCTTGGCGGCACAACCGGCGGCAGAAGCGGGGCAGCCTGGGGGGCAGGCGCCGGAGCGGCCCTTGGCCTGGGCGTGGCCTTGCTGGACAGTTCCGGCAAAAGCAAAATATGGGGAATGAAAGCTCTTGTGGGCGTGGGCCGCAACGGACGGGAACCGTCAGATGCGGACATGCACCGCACCACGGTGCGCGCTGAAGGAGCCAACATGGGCAAGGAAGAGATACTGCCCGCCCTAGAGGACACATTAAGCCGAAAGATTCTCGAGTCGCTGCGCTCCTGATTTCGCGCCAACGCTATCCGCATTCCGGCCCTCGCTCAGCGAGGCTGGTCGCAAATATTATCTCCCCCCGAATCCAACTCAGATCCGCGCCTTTTTGGCGGCGGCATCTCAAAGGAGCCGTATGTCCTTTATCCGCTATATTCTGATACTTTGCCTGGCCTTTGCCTCCCTGTGCGGGTGCGTGCGCCAATCGGCGGACGCCGCACGAGTGGAAGTGCTGCGCCAGGGCCAGATTGAGGAGCCGGAAGCCGATGTGAACATCCATCCGGCGGTTTATGTCAACGTGCGTGACAATACCAACAAGGTTTTCGGCCTGCGCACCCAGGTGGAAACATGGCTGCAACGCCAGGGCTACACGGTCGTGCCAAATCCCAGCGAAGCTGGCTACATCCTTCAGATTGTAGTACTCGCCGCCGGTACGACAGCACCGGAAACCGCCCGCCAGGTGGTAACGGCAGGGTATGACGCCCCCTCGCAACTGAACGGCAAGGGCGGCACCGCCATGGTGGCGGATGTGCTGCTGGTGCAGCGGCATGTTCCGAGCACTCAGGGTTCACGCAGTAAAAATCTCAAAAACATCGGCAAACGCAATGCCGTTGGCAGCAGCCAGATGCGCATTGCCCTGCTCGCCCATCAGGAATTCAAGACGGGCGCTGGCATGCCCCCGGTATTTGCCGAAACCCTTGCCAAGGAACTGGCTACTTCCGTTCACAGCGCCACAACCGAAGAAGCGCCAGCCCAGCCGGCCAAGCAGTAGCCCTTCCGCACGGAAGGCCAGCCTTATTCCATCCATTTGTCTTTCCCAAGGGCAACCGACAGTGTCGGTTGCCCTTGTTATTGACGGCGGCCCAGGCTGGTTCACCTGCCAGCGTCAGCATTCCGGCACAGGCCCAATCCGTAAATATAACCTGCCGTTTTACCCGCGCATATCCAGAGTTGGCATTGTACTTGCTTTTTCCTCAACGCGGAGCCTCAGCCCCGCAGGAGGAACACATGGCACTTTCCAATTTTCTGATCCGCCCCCCATCTGATGCACAAAAGGCCCAGGCGGGAACTACACGCCGCACTGCGCCTGCGCAGGCCGGAAATCCTGCGTCCTTTGCCAACATCATGAGCGGCCAGACCACCAATGCGGAAAACGCCAGCACTGCCGAAATGCAGCGTGCAGGCATGGCCCTGGCCGGAAACATGGGACAGCAGGGCATGGTGCTGGCAGGGCGCTCGCCCAGCGATCTTGCCCGCACGCAGGTGTTCAGCAAGGCAGAAACCGACATGCGGCAGACCAAGGCAATCGACAGCCTCATGCAGACGGTATCCGGCGGCAACTCGACTCTTGACCTTGCCCGCAGCATGGGTACTGCCCGGCACTTGCGCTCCATGACCAGCGCCATGGACAACCGCATCAAGGGGCTCAGCATGGGCGACTTTGTCCATTCGCGCACCCAGCCCCAGGCCCAGGCCCGCACCAAACCTTCGCATAAGGTTGAGGACATGGAGCTCGGTCAGCTTTCTGCCCGCTTTGAGTCTGGCAGCGACGGCATTGCCGCTGTGGGCTATGACCGTAACGGCGGCACCTCCTACGGCAAGTATCAGGTATCGTCTCGCGCGGGCAGCCTGAAGGATTTTCTGGATTTTCTGGATACGGAAGCGCCGGATCTTTCCAAACGCCTGCGAACTTCCGGCCCCGGCAACACGGGCAGCCGCAAGGGCGCCATGCCCGACACGTGGCGGGCCATTGCCAACGAACAGCCCGAGCGTTTTGAGGATCTTCAGGAAGCTTTTGTGCGTCAGAGCCATTACAAGCCAGCGCTGGAATCCATATCACAGCGCATCGGCCTGAACCCCGACAAGGTTTCCACAGCCATGCGCGAGGTTATCTGGAGCACATCCGTGCAGCACGGCCCTGCGGGCGCGGCCCGCATATTCGAGCGGGCACACGCCATGAGCGGCAAACCGACCGATGCGGCCTATGAGCGCAACCTCATCAACAACGTATATAACATACGCGTGGGGCAGTTCGGATCTTCCGACAGTAATATTCAGGCAGCCGTAGCCAACCGCTTCAAGCAGGAAAAGGCCCTGGCACTGAATCTTCTGAACGGCGGCAAAACCTCGGCGCTGGCATAAGGCGGTCAATCAATGGAGAGCATCTGCTCTGCGCCTGACCGTTCAGGCACCACACTGGTCATCAACCTGACGCGATTTGGCGACCTGCTGCAATGCCAGCCCCTCATTGAGGATCTGCACCGTCAGGGCCAGACCGTGCATCTGGTGTGTCTGGACAATTTTTCCAGCGCGCAGCCGCTGCTGCGCCATGTGGAGCGCACCTGGCCCCTGCCCGGCGCGCGGCTCATGGCCGATATGGACAAGGACTGGCGCATCGCAACGGCGCTCCTGCTGGAGTTTGCCCGCGCGGTCAGGGCGGGCCAGGCCCGACTGCATTGTCAACCTGACCACGACCCTGCCCGCGCGGCTGCTCACCGGCCTGCTGGCAGGCGGACAGGCGGACGGGCAGGCCGAAATTCGCGGTTTCTGCCTTGACGCGCACGGCTTTGGACAAAACAGGGGCATCTGGTCCACCTTTCTCAACAGCGGCGCTGCCAATCGCCTGAGCGCTCCTTTTAATATTGCTGATATGTTCCGCATGGTGGGTGCGCCGCACACGCCAGCAGCCGCAGCCCAGCAGCCGCGCCAGCGCCTGGCAGATCCGCCGCAGGATGCCCTGGAAGCGGCGGACGCCCTGCTTGCCGGGGTTCCGCCGGAAACCTGCGGTTTTGTGACCATGCAGCTGGGGGCAAGCGAAGCACGGCGGCAGTGGCCTGCGCATTTTTTTGCCGCAGTGGGCGACCGCCTGTGGCGCGAACGCAAGCTCTGCCCGGTGCTGCTTGGCTCAGCTGCCGAACGCCCGCTGGCCGAGGCCTATGCCCGGGCAGCCCAAGGCCCCATGGTAGACGCTGTGGGCAAGACCAATCTCACCCAGCTGGCGGCCTTGTTGCACCGGTCAAAATTACTGTTTACCAACGACACCGGGACGATGCATCTTGCTGCTGGCCTAGGAGTACCCTGTCTGGCCATATTCCTTGCCACGGCCCAACCCTGCGACACAGGCCCCTATCTGCCCGGCTGCTGCTGCCTGGAACCTGCCCTGCCCTGCCATCCCTGCCCTTTTGGTCGTCCCTGCCCCAATAATCTGGCCTGTGTGACGCACATCAGCCCCCGGAGCGTGGAATCCCTCGCCCTGTCGTGGCTTGATAATGGACAGTGGGATGCCGCCCCGCTTGATCTTGTGGGGCGCGAGGCCCGCGTATGGCTGACGGAACAGGACGACAAGGGCTTTATGACCGTGCGTTGCCTTACGGAGCACGCCGGGGAAGACCGCAGCATCTGGCTTGCGCAACAGCGGGTTTTCTGGCGTCAGATACTTGACGAACTTGGCGGCGCGCCCCGGCCCGCAACGGCGGAGCAAAAAAGCCCGGATGCCAGTCTGCCTGAAGAAAATGTCCCGTCGGCATCTGCCCGGGACATGGCTCATGAAGATGGTTCGGCTGGCGCTTTTTCTGCCGGATTTGCGCAACGCATGGCAACATCACTGGAGCAGGCCGCACAACTTTTTGAAATGCTTACGCAACAAGGGCAGCTGCTGGGCAAGAGTCCCAAGGCAGGACAATTGTTTTTGCGTAATTGCGAACGCCTGCAAGGGGTTTTTGACGCCTGCCCCGAGCTGCGCTCATTGGGTGCCTTTTGGCGGGAGCTGCGCCAGGAACGCGGCGACAGGCTGGACGCCCTGCTGGAGCTTACTGCCCAGCTTGGTACGCATTTCGTTATTTGGCGCCATAAATTTACCAATGGCACGTCATTTGCTTAAAGATAATCAGAACACATTACGGTAAAATCTTCCCTGTGGGGAGAGGAGGGAACTGGAATGATAATCATAGACGGCTCACAAAGCGAAAAAAGCATTTCTGCCTTTGCCAACCTTGAAGAACTGCTCAAGGATGTCATGCAGGAAGACCAGATGGCCAACCGCGTGGTCACGGACGTTCTGGTAAACAACGAAGCGTTTTCCGAGATATATCCGCATCAGGCTGAAGACATCGCCTGCTCCGAAATTTCTTCCATTGAGGTGCGTTCCGTGCCCATGGCTGAAATGGCTGTGGATATGTCCGCCGAAATGGGCAAGGTCGCCCAGATGATGGCCCACGGTTCGCGCGAAGTGGCCCGGTTGTTCCGCGCCGCCTCCGACACGGACGCCCTGGAACTTTTTCAGGATCTGCTGGACGTGACCCGCGATTTCATGGGCATGCTGGGCGAACTGCGCACCAATTTCACGGATGGCGCCCTGCCCGATTTTGCTGAAAGAACCGAAAAATTTTCCAGCCTGCTGTCTGAAATGGGCGATGTGCTGGAAAATGAGGACTGGATTCTTCTGGCAGACCTGCTTGAATACGAATTCATCCCGCTGTGCGACGATTGGCGCGCCACCAGCGAGATCCTGCACAAGCAGGTTGCCGAACACATGGCCCAGTAGGCCTCAGGAGCTTGCATGAATCAGGGAGTGTGCCTTCTTGATGAAGCGCTGAACCTTGCCCGCCTGGAAATGGCGGCGCTGGAAGACGGCGCATACGACAGGGCGGTCGAGCTTGCCGAAAGGCGGGGCGAAGTGACCAGCATGGCATGGCACATGCTGGAAGACAGCCAGGCCGACCAGTACAGAACTCACCTGATTGAACTGGCCCGTGTGCAGGATCAACTGACGGAACTTGCCACCAGAGCGCACAGCGAAATCAGGTCGCAGTTGCAACGCTCACGCCTTGAAGGTCGCCGCATGCGCGGCTATCACAGGGCAGTGGGTCAGGCGCTGCAATAGAACACCATGCGTCCGGAATCACAGGTGGCGGCATACGCAACAGCGTGTGCCGCCACCTTTTTTGAGGCTGGCCGCTCCAGGGGCTGTTTCTAAATAAAAGATTTTGCGCCGAGGACAAGGAAAACAGTATTTTTCACGACAGGAGTGGACTCGCTTTAGCCGTTGCGACGCAGGAAGCTACGGATAAAGACAGCAGCGCTTTCTGTCCACGACTGGAGTAAAAAATGCTGGATGACGCAGTGATCGGCCAAAAGAATTAGTTAGAAACAGGCCCTACCCCACCATGCCTTCACGCATAGCCTTGCGCACATCTTCCACTCTGGTGCGGATGTCGGGCGCGCCCACCAGTTCGCTCACAAGCGAGCAGCAGCGCGCGCCATGCCGCGCAACTTCCGCAATGTTATGCCGCTTGATGCCGCCAATGGCCACAAAGGGCAAATCCCCATTGCGGGCAACCCAATCCAGATATTCGTACCCTACGGGATCAACCACGTCTTCCTTGGTGTTGGTGGCAAAAATCGGCCCCACGCCGATGTAGTCCGCGCCAAGGCTGCGGGCTTCGCGGGCCTGCTCCGGCAGGTGGGTGGAAAGGCCGATGATCATTTCCGGTCCCACGAGGCTGCGCACAGCGGGAACCGGCAGATCCTCCTGCCCCACATGCACGCCGTCGGCCTGCACCAGCATTGCTATGTCAACGTGATCGTTGACGATAAAGCAGGCCCCGGCCTCCCTGGTCAGCCGCCGCAACAGGCGGCATTCCTCCAGCATGGCCCCGGATTTCAGCTTTTTTTCGCGATACTGCAAAATGCGCACGCCCGCTCCCATGAGGGCGGAAACAACTTCTTCAAGCGGCCTTCCCAGTGAAAGACCGGCATCCGTGATGGCATAAATATCCGTTTCTCCAGGCAGGATTCTGGGCATATGAGGCTCCTTGGCGGCTATTTTCTGAACGCCGCAACAATGCGGCGAAAACAACTGTGTACAAAGCGGGCAGGATGAAAGGACGTGTGTGAAAGCTCCGCTGGCAACTGAAATCCGGCAGATGAAAAATCCGCGGGGGTTCGCAGGGGAAAGACCACCCGAACGCCGTCATGTTCCTCTGCCGTTGCGCTGCCCCAGGCGCGGCGTCGGCATAGGGCCGCACCCAGCGGCACATCCTGCGGCGCAAGGCCCAATATGGCATACAGCGCCTCGTCCAGCGCAACGGCGGAGGCGCTGGCACCCACCACGCCCAACGCAAAAGGGCTGCCGTTGCTCGGCCCTGTGACATGCATGGCCGTAACGCCGTCCGCCACTGCGGCAACAGGGGGCAATGCCGCCCACAGCGCCGCAAGGCAGTCGGCAAAAAACAGAGGGTCGCGCCCCTCGCGGGCGTGGGCAAAAGCCTTGTGCAGGCCGCGCACGCAGCCAAAACAGTTTTTGACGGAGAGCGTCACCAGCATCTGCGCATGTGCCTTGACCCGGGGAACCGACACAATAAAATCGCTTTCAAGCGCCAGCCGCGCCACATGAAACCGCGATCCCCCCGCCTGCAAACCAGCCTTTTGCGCTGCCTCGCCCTCAAGGGGCAGGGGCACAGGCTCCGCAGGGCCGATCTCCTCCACCGCAAGGCCAAGGGGGCGCAAGGCCGCTTCAAGCCCCACAGCCCGCGCCACGGAGGCCGCACGTCCAAAACCCGGCGAATCCGCCACGCGCACCCGCGCCCCGTGGTTCATGAGCCAGGCGCATACAGCGGCCACAACCTGGGGCGAGGCGCAGGCAAGGGGTTTTGCCAGCAGCAGGTTGGGTTTTACCAGCACGCGCGCACCGGGGCGCAGCGGGCAAAGCTCCGTCAGGCGGGCAGCGTCCATAACTTCGCCCACTGCCCGGCCCAAGCCGGGACCATCGTAATCCTTGTGCTGCAACAAGGCCACGGGCAGTGAAGCCGAGGCAGCGACAGGGCCGCTTTCCAGCCCGACAGGCGGTGTGTTTATGCCGTTTTTCATGCCCGAACTATGCCGCCCGTCCGGCCCCTTGTAAAGACCACGGCCTTTTCAAACGACCTTTCTTGACGTATGGAAGGGCATCCACCTTCAGGGACAACCGACTGTAATCTGAGGATTCCATGCACGCACCCAAATTGCTGATAACCGCCCTTTTATTGACCCTGTGCTGTGCCCTGGCCTCTCCCGCCGTATTTGCGGCGGAACCGACCCCCGCCGCCAAGCAGGATTCCCCCAAAGCCGACGCCGCCAAGGCTGACGCTGCCAAGCCCGATGCCGCCAAACAGGACGCCCCCAAGGGCGACAAGGCAGACAAAGCAGATAAACCTGACAAGGCCGACAAGCCCGCCGCCAAGGCTGACGCTAAAGCCGATGCTAAAGCCGACGCCAAAGCCGATGCCAAAGCCGATGCCAAGGCTGACGCTAAAGCGGACCAAAAAGCGGATGACAAGGCTGAGGCCAAGGTTGACACCAACGAAGAACCCGCCATCGCCACCCTACCCCTGCGCGATCCGTGGGAAATGGTCTGGAGCGGGCAAAAGGCCATGCTCGATGAAATCACCCAGAAGGCCACGGCCATGGGTGATACATTTGCCCAGCGATCAACGAATCTGAGCCAGAAGGTTCAGCCCTTCATGGAAGAAGCGCGGCGTCTGCTGGTGCTGCTCAATACGTATAAAAACTGGCCCAACCCCGTTGAGGCCGTCAGCCGCCGCATCACCGCCACAGTGCTTGATCTGCGCAAGGTGCTCGACCCGGTGCTGGTTGCGCGTACCGAGGCCCAGGCCCTGCTGGAACGCGTGGGCTATCTTGCCGACAGTATGCCTGAAGACCTGCACGATGGCAGCCTGAGCCCGGAAATGCAGGAATACGGCAAAACGCTGGCGCTCACCCGCCTGCGCCTCACCGCCGTGCTGGCGCAATACGACTCGGCCCTTGCTCCTGCTCTGGCGCTTATCAAGCGGCTGGAAAAGATGCAGGAAGAGATCAACGCCCAGATCCCCCTGCTGTGGAAAAACTACTATCTGCAAAGCCCGGTGCCCTGGCTCAGCCCTGATGCATGGGCCGACTTTGGTCGGCAGATGCACTATTCCATCCAGGGCATGATCCTGCGCCTGCCTGTGGAAGTTCCTGTCACGCTTGAGCGCTGGGGCACGGCAGTGCTGCGGTTTATCCTTGGGCTGCTGCTTACCGGCGTGCTCACAGTGCTGCTGTACCGCCGCTGGGCCGCGCAGAACATAATGCTGGAGCAGGTACATGCCGCCGGGCAATGTGCCGACCCACTGCGAAACGCCCACAAAGGCCGCAACCAGCACCACAGGGGCGGAGAGCGCCACGGCAAGGTGAGCAAGTGCTGCGCGCACGCCTTCCTGAGGCAGCTTGTCGTTGAGGCTGCTGACGAGGGCCATGCCGCCCATGCAGAGTTGCAGGGCCAGCGAGCAGGAAACAAAGAGTAGATACAGCACCATGCTGTAGATGTGCAGCCCGGCCAGGGTCAGCACAAGGCACAACCACAGCACAATGGGTTCGCATTCAAGCACGCTGGTTTCCACATGCATGGGGCCAAGATCAAGCTTGGGCCTGCGATGCTGCCGTACGATGGAAATGATGACGATGCACAGCCAGATAACCAGCACCAGAGGTTTGGTCAGCGGCAGATAAAGCAGCACGTACGAACACAGGGTTGGCTGGATAAGTATCCAGAAGGGCGGTTTTTGGCGCGATACCTCGGGGTATTTCAGCAGGCGCAGGTCCCATGCCAGATGTATCTGGGCCACAATGAGGCACAGATTGCCCAGGGCCAGAAACAGGCGGAAGAACTCGCCGGATGCGGACATGGAACTGCCGAGAAATGCCAGCCCCACGCACAGCCAGGGCAGACTGACGCGGAAAACATGCCGCAGCGTGCTGTTTTCGTCTTTGTCCTGCGCGGCCCAGCGGCGGTACAGCAGCACTGTG
>JASGGT010000121.1:0-7723 GCA_047602655.1 Desulfovibrio sp.
ATTCTGTCTGCGCTGGACGCGGCGGCAGCCCGCGCCCGCGCTCAAGGCATGGCTGGTCGGCCTTGCACGTGATGTTTTTCTGGATACGCGCCGCGACACTGCGGCCATTCTGTCTGCGCTGGACGCGGCGGCAGCCCGCGCCCGCGCTCAAGGCATGGCTGTGGCCATCGGCCATCCTTATCCTGAAACCCTGCGCGCTCTGCGCGACTGGCAGGACAAGGACGGCGTGGCGGTGGTGCCCCTGCGGCGCATACTCTGGAAACTGGCCCAGGACGGAGCCGCCGTCGCGGCGCGTTCTTATCCTGCTAACAACAACATGGAAAAGGAGTAAGCATGCAATCCACTTTCGCCATTATCAAGCCTGACGCAGTTTCGCGCAATCTGACCGGGGAAATTCTGGCTGCCATGGAAGCTTCCGGCCTCAAAATAGTGGCACTCAAGCGCTTGCGCCTTTCCAAGGCCCAGGCTGCGGGCTTTTATGCCGTCCACAGCGAGCGCCCCTTTTTTGACAGCCTGACCGATTATATGTCTTCCGGCCCGGTGGTTTGCGTTGCATTGCGCGGCGAAGACGCGGTGCCCCGCTGGCGCGCCCTCATGGGGGCCACCAATCCGGCTCAGGCGGAGCCCGGCACCCTGCGTCACAAGTATGGCCAAAGCCTGGAAGCCAATGCTGTTCACGGCTCGGACGCCGCTGAAACCGCGGCTTTTGAAATAGGCTACTTCTTCAGCGGCCTGGAAATCACGGAGTAATATTATGGCGCTCAAAATCGGCTGTGTCGGATGCGGCAACATGGGCGGGGCCATCATGGCCGGGCTTGCCCGCAAGGGCGGCTACGAACTGTGCGGTTACAACAGAACCGCTTCACGCATGCGCCCGCTTGAAGAGCTTGGCGTGCGTGTGATGGAAAGCCCCCAGGCCGTGGCGCAGGCCGCCGACGTGCTGGTGCTGGGCGTTAAACCCTATCAGGCGGCAGAGGTGCTTGCGCAGATGCGCCCGGAGCTGACAGCCGGGAAAACCCTGGTTTCCGTCGCTGCCGGCGTGAGCCTACAGCGCCTCACCGAGGCGGTTGAAGGGCGTTGCCCTGTGGTGCGCTGCATGCCCAATACTCCGGCTCTTGTGGGTATGGGCGTGTTCGCCCTCTGCTTTGATGATCCTGACCTGCCCGAAACCAGCAAGGCCGATATACAGGCACTGTTCGGCGCGCTGGGCGTGTGCGTGGAATTGCCGGAAAGCAAGTTCACGGCGTTCACGGCCCTGATCGGGGCCGGGCCTGCCTATGTGTTTGCCATGATGCAGGGGCTGGTGCAGGCTGGTGTTACCCTTGGTTTTCAGCACAAGGAATCGCGCGAGATGGTCACTGCCCTTTTTGGTGGATGCGCCAAAATGGCCGAGCAGAGCACCTCGCCGATCATGCAGTTGCGTGACGATGTCTGCTCGCCCGGCGGGGTGACCATAGCTGGCGTCAACGTGCTTGACCGGGCGGGCCTTGCGGGTCTGCTGGTGGAATCCGTGCTGGCCGCCAATGCGCGCGGCAAGGAAATGGAGAGCTGAGGCCAGCTGCTGTTGGCCCGATACTAACTGTTCCGCCTTGTAGGGCATGAAAATAAAAACCGGCTGTTGTACAACAACAGCCGGTTTTTCTGTCTGCGGAGATGTCTGATGAAGCTGGGCGGCGTTGGCCGCCCTGTCATGCCCTAGTGGTCCAGGCGGATGTCCAGGGTGTGACCATCTTTTGAAAGCGTGAACTTGGGCTGAATCTTGCCCGTCAGGTCAATGACGATGCGCGTTTTGTCATCGCCCTTGCCAATGCGCACGTTGGTTACCGCGGGGTTCTTGGGTACCCCGGGCGCCTTGACCTGCCACTTGCCGTCCAGATCAATGACCAGACGTTCAGGGCCGCTGAGCTGCATGTTTTTGTAGGCAATGGGCGCGGCGCCCACGAGGCGCACTGTTGCGCCCTTGTCACGCGCAAGAACCACAAACTTGGTGATGTTCTTGTGCTGCGGAGCGGCCTTGGCGGCCTTTTCCCTGGCGGGTTCAGCAGCTGGCGCTGTTTTTTCCGTGACAGGGGTCGCAGGCTTGGGCTGCACCACAGGCTTGGCAACGGCTGGCTGGGGTTCGGCAGCGGCTACATTGCTTGCCGGAGCGCTCTTTTCCTCCGGCTTCAGGCTGGGGATGGGCGCACGGGCCGGGGCATCGCCGCTGGCGTTGAGATCAGGAATGCCGCCCTGGGTCTGAGGGGGCAGATGCAGTGAAGGCGAGGTGGCGGACTGGTTGCCAGCATCGGCGGGCGGGGCCGCATCCGGGGAAGTGACAGGCGCAATGATGCCTGCGGGGTTTGCTGGTTCAGGCTTGCGCATGCGTTCATTGAGCATGATAAGTGCCATGCCCAGCACGCACACTGCCACAAGAAGACCGAGAATTACTTTGTTCATGCCAAAAGGCTCCTGCCAATGACTTGGGTTGGAACAGCGGTTCAGCGCTGGTGCGTGGGCTTGCCAGCGCCGCGCGTGCGCTTGAGTTCGCGGATGTGTTCCAACAGCTTGAAGTAGAGAGGCTCTCCGCTGGACATGCTCAAAGCCGTGCCGATGTGGGTGGCGGCTTCGTCATACAGGCCAAGCGAACAGAGAATGCGCGCCAGGTTGAAGTGGGCGTGATCGTCCTCGGGGGCCAGTTCCACTGCCTTGCGTGAAAAGAGCAGGGCGAGGTCGGGCTGGGAATTCTGGCGCAGACGCACGCCAAAATCACGGAACATATGTTTGTGGGCGGGTATGATGCCGTCCTTGGTCTGCGCCAGTTGCTCGAGGGCAAGCAGTGCTGCCTTGCGTTCGCGCGGGCGTTTGAGGCGCAGCAGCGTCTGGCGAAAAGTTTCCCTCAGTTTGGACTCCACCACCTTGGCCTTGCGGGCGGCCTCAAGATCGTAGGCCCTCCTGGGCGCGGCAGCGGGCGCTTCCTCGTACCGCACGGCAGTGACGCCTGTGGCGGTGCGGAAAGGAAAGGGAATAAGGCCCATATCGGGCTCGGGCGTCACTTCCACAGATTCGGGCAGGTTGCCCTTTGAAAGAGTCTGGAGCTGTGCGATCCCGGCCTTGGCCTTGGATGCGCCCACTTTTCGGGCAAGCTGTTCTGTCCCGGCAGCTGGTTGCTGGGGCGATGGCGCGGACGGGGCGGATTCAAAATGGCTGAGATCCGGCGTGATCACAGGCATAGCCAGAATATTGTGCTCTGCCTTGAATGACTGGGAAAAGGTTTTTGCGTTTATGCGCTCCACCTCAGCAACAGGCTGGAACGCGGCGTTGAGTTCCTGCACCGCAAAGGCTCCGTCTGGAAGCTCCCAGACGAAGTAGTGCGTTTTGCTGCGGCTCTCTGTCCAGTCGGCAGAGAATGAGAAGACGCCAGAAAATTTTGAGCGACGCATGTGCAAAATGTACATTATTTGCGTCGAATAGCAAGATTCGCTTCCGGCCTTTACGGGGCGGGGTCTTTGGGCTAGCTGCCCATGCACGAAATGTCCATAGCACAAAGCCTGTTGCAGATGGCCGAAGATGAAATCGCCCGTCAGGGTTGCTCACGTCTGGAAGTTGTCAGCGTTACTTACGGTTCGCTTTCCGGGATTGTGCCCGAGTCACTGCAATTCTGTTTTGAAGTCATGGTGCAGGGTACCCCGCACGAAGGCGCGCGCCTGGAGCTTACCGAGCTTCCGCTACGGCTGCGCTGCTCCGCCTGCGGTAAAGTTTTTGGCGGGGAGGGGCAGGATGCCCTCTGGCTGCCGTGCCCCGATTGCGGCGAGCAGTTCGGGCATGTGGTTGAGCAGGGTAGGGAACTGTATCTCAACCGACTGGAAGCCAGCTAACCCCTTTGCCCCCCCGGATCTTCAGGGGGGCTGGTTTGCTCCTTTCACTGCCGTCTTCGCCTTTGTCTTATCTTTCTGGCTCATGACCACGCCGTACCGACGGCAAGCAAGGAGAATTGAATGCAAATTCCTGTGGTTCGCAATGTATTGGAAGCCAACGAAAAAATGGCCGATAACGTGCGTCGGCTGCTTACCGAAAAGGGAATATTGTCGCTGAATCTCATCAGCTCGCCCGGCGCGGGCAAAACCACCCTGCTGGAGCGCACCCTGAGCGATCTGGCCGGAGAATTCCGCATGGCGGTGGTGGAAGGCGACCTCCAGACTGATAACGATGCCCGCCGCGTTGCCGCCACAGGCGCGCAGGCCGTGCAGATCAATACAGACGGCGGCTGCCACCTCGACAGCAACATGATCCTGACCTCGCTGGAGAGCCTTGACCTCACCGGCGTGGATATTCTTTTTATTGAAAACGTGGGCAATCTGGTGTGCCCTGTGGAATTTGACTGCGGCGAAGACGCCAAGGTCGCCCTGCTGAGTGTTGCTGAAGGGGACGACAAGCCGGAAAAATACCCCCTGCTGTTCAACCTTGCCAAGGCAATGGTGCTCAACAAGGTCGATCTGCTGCCCTACGTGGATTTTGACCTTGCGCGCGCCCGCAATTTCGCCACAAAGCTCAATAAGGATCTGGATATCTTTGAGGTCTCCTGCCGTAAAGGCGATGGCCTTGAAGGCTGGTACAACTGGCTGCGGAGCATGCGCGCCGCCAAGAAGGCAGGCAAGCTCTAAACAGCCCGCCTGACGCTGAAAATTCAAAAAGGCATCCCCGGCTCTTGGCCGAGGATGCCTTTTTACGTTCAGGCCGCCTGTGGACAGACTCTGGGATATTTTATCGGTGATTTACCTTGATTCTTCGCTTTCCTGATAAGCGGCAACATCCACCACAAGATTTTTTGAAGCCGGGCGCAGGGTGATGGTGAACAGCTGCACGTCGCTGCTCGGGGCATCGGCATCCGCAAGCTTGGGCAGCATTTCTGTGGGCGCGAGCATGATGGTGGCTTCGCCCTTGCTGGCAGACATGAAATACTCAAGCACTTGCCGCAGCATGTCCTTCTGCTTGTCCAGATTCATGGACGGCATTTGGGTAAAGTTGATATCCAGCCCCGGCAATTCGGCCTGCCATGGGCTGTATTTTTGCTCGTAGAGGGCGTTCAGCAGTTTGTCCAGGGTTTCCTGATCCAGCTTGCGGCGCAGCTCCATGTGGTCAAGCACAAGAGGCGTCTTGCTGGAAGGCTTTTCCCCGCGCTGGGCAGGCTCAAGCCGCGCGGCCCACACCATACCCGCAAAGCCCAGGCTGGCAAGCACTGCATCGTTATCGTCACGTTGGGGGGTGGCGCTCAGCAGGGTGCAAACGTCCTTCATGGGCATGCCGGGGCGAAAACGGTCAAGCGCGCAGACCGGGCCAGCATCCGGCCCCGGCAGCAGACTTTGCGCTTCGCCGGTCAGGCGTTGCTGTTCGCCCTTGGAAATGGCAAGCTCCAGCACGGGTTTTTCGCCCATGCGCAGGGTCATGCTTTGCGCCTTGGCCAGCGGCACATCCTTGAAAATCCACAGGGCAAGGCCTGTGTCCACGCGCAGGGTAGCGACCGCGCCGGGGTTTTCAATGTCGTCCCGACCGGCGGGAGGCATGTCGAACCGCACAAAATGCATGCTGCGGCCAGTCTGAAAGCCCATGCTCAGAATATCCTCGCCTGTGGCGTTGACGATGGTGAGGATTTGCGGTTCAGGGCCGGGTTTTGCTATATGGGCGGCAGAGGCCGCGCCAGCAACGAGCGCTCCGGCCAGCACAAGACAGATGGCCGCGTATATGCGAAGAAACCATACATCCTTGGTCATGGCGTACTCCATGGTTGTAACTTGTGCGTGCATGATAGCAGAGCGCAGGGCAGGCCCGCAAGCGGGCACGGCAGCTCCGGTTGAAAAGGCTATATAGGATAGGATTTCCTGTGAGAAGTCGTGCCTGTTGCTGGCGTACTTTACGCCAGCGCCATGCATTGATATGGTTGCCCGCGCCGACGTTCTTTCTGTCCCTCCCTGCGCACGATTATCGCAGCAAACCCCAACATCCGGAGATTCCATGCCTCCTGCTACCCGTCAGCCTTCATCGGATCAGGCAAATGATAAAAAATGCCTGTGCCTGCGCCCTTCATCCTTGCTGGCGGCGGGCTTTCTGGTGGTGGCGGCAGTGGTGCTGGCATACCTTGGCGGGGTTATGAGCGGCAGGGCCTACTGGAAGGCCCACCCTCAACCCATTGCGGTCAGGTCTGGCACATCAGCGGCAAGCGCGCCTTCATCGGCGACCACGCCGGACGACGACCCGCATGCCGTGGGCAGCGATCAAGCCTCCGGCGCAGATGAGGGTGCGAGCGAACCCAAGCAAAAGGTGCTGACCGCCGAGGAGCTGCGCTTTGCCAGAGTGCTGCGCAACGATGCCGCCACGGGCGATGCCCCGCTCAAACCATTGCCGCCCATGACGCCGGTGCAGCCCAAACCTGCCGGAGTGGCTCAGGCTGGGGTTGCGCCAGCAACGCAAGGGGGCGCACAGGCTGGCGCGGCAGGGCAGCAGGCGACACCCGGCGGCATTGCAAGACCGCAGACCTCCGGAATGTACGATTACGTTTTTCAGGTCGGAGCTTTCAAGGATGCAGACGCTGTGGACTCTTTGCGTCAGCGTCTGGAGGGCCGGGGAATGCGTACAAAGATGGAGCGCTCGGGTAAGCTCTATGTGGTGCTGGTGCTGCTGCGCGGCGATGAGGCCAGGGCCGCAGAGGTGCTGCGCTCCACAGAAGGCATGGGGCTTGGCAAGCCCATACAGCGCAGCCGCAAGCCCGTGCTGCAACAATAATTTTCTGTCTTTTGTCCCGGCCTGCCCGTTGTCGGTTATTGCGCAGCGGGCAGAAAACGAGGTTCAATACTACCGCGCACGGTATGCCTCGCGGGCAGCATGGCGGGGTTAGACCCCCCGCGCAGCGCGGCCAGCAGGTCTTCTGCGCGGTCAACGTCGCCGCTGCACAGCACTGCCATGTAGACGCCCGCCTGCTGATCTGCTCCCACAATGCAGGCCGTGTCCACTCCCAGCGCGTCTTTTCCTCTGAAAACATACTGGGCATCGACCCTGCGCAGAGGTTCCCGCACTCCTGCGGCGGCACGCAGCAATCCTGCCACGTCAGCCGCATCAGGCGGCCCTGCGGTTTTGCCTACCATGATGCGCACATGCACGGCCTCTTCCGGCCCGATGAGCGCAAGCACCCATGCTCCAGCCATGGTTGACGGGGCTTCGGCCTGCCAGCCCTGGGGCGCTTCCAGTGAAAACCAGCCGTAGTTCTCGGCCCTTGCGGTCTGCGCTGCTGCCATCAGGGCCAGCCAGATGGCAGCATGCGCGACCGCCCGGATTGCAGGGCGCACGGTGAAATGAAAAGTCATATGATCCTTTTACTCTGCGTGCTTAGTCGTTCAATTCCACCTTGGGGGGCTGCCAGGTTCCCTTGCCCAGGGGCAGCACGGAGAGGCCTTCTGTTTCAGGCCAGTACAGGCGCATCACAAGAAAAATCGGACCGTCCGGCGCGGGCAGCCAGTTGCTTTCGTGCGCTTTGCCGGGTGAATCGCGCTGGATCAGGATGGTAAGCGAGCCATCGGGATTCTTTTTCATGCCCGGCAGCATGGGTGAATTGATCAGGTAGCGGTCAATGGGATTCTTTATGAGCAACTGGGTATTGCCGTCATACATGGTCACAGACCAGAAAGCTTTGGCCGGAGGGTACTGCCCGGCGGGAATGGTCATGCGGTATTTGTGCTTGCTGCCATCCAGCGGG
>JASGGT010000122.1:0-7702 GCA_047602655.1 Desulfovibrio sp.
TACAGCCGCGTTGCCCTCGCCACACAGAGGTTATTGACAGTCCCTCTTGGGGTGCTTCGGGGGGGGGATGCAAGGGGGCCGAGAAGGGGGCGTAGCCCCATAACAGGCCCCAGGCGTCCCAAACTCCGCCGGACGGCGGAAGATAGCTCCCGAAGGGCAGCAAAATCTAAAGGTTCATCGCAACTGAGGGGTAAATCCCTGCCCGTTGAGATGAAAGCGCGCTACAGGATGCGGAATCAAGTGCCCGAAGGGCAGCAAAAGACTTAATCTTCACGGGGAGACAAGATCGCGCACCACTCAGCCTACCCAAACCTTGCCGTATCCCGAAATCTTTGACGAATTTGCGCATGGACTATATGTTTAAATCAGCATCTGTGGTCGCAGCGGAATGACCGATCAAATGTCATCATGCTTCGTCCCCCTCGTGAATCAGTGACTGTTTCGGAAGCAGGAGAACCCCATGAAGTTTACCTCAGTCAATTTGCTGGATGAACTGGCCAAACCGGAATTCTCTTCGCTGCTTTCCGCCTTTCATGAGCGCAGTTTTCCCAAAAACAGCATGATTTTCACGCCCAGCTATGATGAAGAGCTAGAAAGTTTTTCCACAGTTGCATCTCCTGCAGGAGAGCAGCTGACAGCCGGAAACTACGTGTTCATTGTGAGCAAGGGGCTTGTACGCGTATATCTGGCCTATGGCGAAAAGGAATTTACCATCGCCTTTCTCAAACCTGGCGATGTGTACGTCAGCCATTCCAGCGCTCAGGTCCAGGCAGTGGAAGACACCACAATCCTGCTGGTGGACACGGCCACCTTTAACCAGCGCATGATGTCTGTGCCGCAGTTTACCGTGACAGTTGTGCGTGTGCTTGGCGGTATTCTCAAAAACACGTTCAGTATTGTGGATGGCCTTGCCCTTCGCGATGTCTCTGCACGCCTGGCCCGCTATCTCGTTTCTGCCGCGCAAGAAAACGGCCCCGGCCCGGATGGCCGCCGCCGCGTCCGTTTGCAGCTTTCAGGCGAGATGCTGGCCCAGACCCTCGGGGCTTCGCGCCAAACCATTTCCACCTTGCTGACCGACCTTACCCGTTCCGGCATTCTGCTCAAAGAGCAGCGGGGCGTCTATTGCATCCGGGATGAAGGCCGACTCCGCGAACTGCTGGATTAGAGCAATTTCCGCATGAAATGAGGTAACTGCTCTGCAAGGATTTTCCTGAAAATCCTTGCCACGAAATGCGAGGAGGCCGTCTTCCTGCCGTAGGCGAGCATTTCAAGGGTTAAATACCCTGGATACCGGTAGGCGCTCTCCTCCTTCCGCAGTATTTGGCTGCAAGTCTCCCTGTTTTGTCACTTCGCGATCAGCCTTTCCCGGCATGCTGTCCTCTACCTGTTTTGGCCGATTTTTTTGCAGGCCGTATGCCCTTACAGCTTTTCACTGCTCCATTGTCGTACACCTGACAGACGCTCTTGCCTGACTGTGATACCAATATGACAAAGATGGCGGCGCAGACTTGGCGCGCCGTGTAACCTCAAGTTTTGTGGGGCAGTTATGGAAAGCAAAAAGCGCGACATCAACGACATGTCCATATGGGATGATGCCAAACGCATGCTGGCAAAGGCCAGAGCAGATGGCGTGGAAACTGCATGGGACAGGCTGGATCAGCAAACGCCGCATTGCCGTTTTTGCGAGCTTGGCACCACATGCCGCAACTGCGTCATGGGGCCGTGCCGCATTAGCGCCAAGGCAGAACCCGGCGGAAAACTTTCTCGCGGCGTGTGTGGCGCAGACGCCGATGTGATTGTGGCCCGCAACTTTGGTCGCTTCATAGCAGGCGGCTCAGCCGGGCATTCGGATCACGGGCGTGACGTGATCGAAGCCCTGGAGGCAGTGGTTGAAGGCCGCGCCCCTGGCTACCAGATTCGGGACAAGGCCAAACTGCGGCGCATTGCCGCCGAGCTGGGCGTGGCAACAGAAGGGCGCGAAGCCCTTGAAGTGGCCGCTGATGTGGTCGATGCCTGCTACAGCGATTTTGGCAGCAGGCGCAAAGCGGTCAATTTTGTCTCCCGTGTTCCGGCCAAACGCCGGGAGTTGTGGGACAAGCTGGACATCACTCCGCGCGGCGTTGACCGTGAAATTGCCGAGATGATGCACCGCACCCACATGGGCTGCGATAATGATGCGCCCAATACCATGCTGCATGCGGCGCGTTGCGCCCTGGCCGATGGCTGGGCAGGTTCCATGATCGCCACGGAACTGTGTGACGTGCTTTTTGGCACCCCCAAGCCCAAGATGTCCACCGCCAACCTTGGCGTCATCAAAAAGGACACGGTCAACATCCTGGTGCACGGGCACAACCCGGTGGTGTCCGAGATGATTCTGGACGCAGCCCGCGACCCCGAAATGATCGAGCTTGCCAAAAAGAACGGAGCCACCGGCATCACTGTTGCCGGCTTGTGCTGTACCGGCAATGAACTGCTCATGCGCCAGGGCATTCCCATGGCGGGCAACCACCTGATGACGGAGCTGGCAATCGTCACCGGCGCTGTGGAAGTTGTGGTGGTGGACTACCAGTGCATCATGCCGAGCCTCGTGCAGGTGGCTGGCTGCTACCACACCCGCTTTATCGACACAGCAGCCAAGGCCCGTTTTACCGGGGCTATCCATTTTAATTTCCATCCTGAAAATGCGCGGGAAGAAGCCCGCAAGATCGTACGCATGGCGGTGGATGCATTCCTAGAGCGCGACCCCAAACGTGTGGAAATTCCCGCCGAACCAGTCAGCATCATGACAGGTTTTTCTAACGAAGCCATTCTTGAAGCTTTGGGCGGCTCGCTTGATCCTCTGCTGGATGCCGTCAAGGCTGGCACTGTGCGCGGGTTTGTGGGCGTGGTTGGTTGCAACAATCCCAAAATCAAGCACGATTCGGCCAACGTGGGCCTCATGAAGGCGCTTATCAAAAAAGATATTATGGTTCTGGCCACGGGCTGCGTCACCACTGCGGCGGGCAAGGCCGGGTTGCTGGTGCCCGAGGGAGCTTCCATGGCCGGGCCGGGGCTGCAAAGCCTGTGCGGCGCGCTGGGTATTCCGCCCGTGCTGCACCTCGGCAGCTGCGTGGATAATGCCCGTATTTTGCAGTTGTGCGCGCTGATCGCCAATGCCCTGGGCGTGGATATTTCCGATCTGCCCGTGGGCGCATCTTCGCCGGAATGGTATTCAGAAAAAGCGGCGGCTATCGGCCTGTACGCGGTTGCCAGCGGTATTTATACGCATCTTGGCCTGCCGCCCAACATCCTCGGCTCGGAAAAGGTCACGGATCTTGCCCTGAACGGTCTGGAACAGGTTGTGGGCGCCTCCTTTGTGGTGAACGACGATCCTGAAAAGGCGGCTGATCTGCTGGATGAGCGCATCCGTCAGAAGCGGCAGGGCCTTGGCCTGCAACCCTAGGCCAGTGTGTTTTGCGGGGCGGGGGGGGGCAATGCCTGCCCGCCCCCCAACGCGCAAGGATACGTACAAAAATACAGGGGGATTGCATGAAGATTGCCGTTTCAGGCAAGGGCGGCGTGGGCAAAACCTCCATCACCGCCTGGCTGGGTGATTATCTGGCGCGGCGAGGAGAAAAAGTCTGGCTTGTGGATGCCGACACGGCGCTTTCCCTTGGGCAGGCCTCAGGCCTCGCGCGGGCTGATCTGCCGGAGGCACTCACCCAGCGCGCCGCATTGATTGAAGAACGCATTCGTCCCGCAGGCAAGGGCGGCATGATGGATCTTGATCCGCACGTCAGCGATCTGCCCGATGCTCTGTCAGCCCCCCTGCCCGTTGTAGGGGAAGGAGCGAAAACAGCCGGAGACAAGCGTCTGCTGGTCATGGGCCCCTTGACCAGCGCCGGGGGCGGCTGCGCTTGTGAAAGCAACGCCCTGCTCAAGGCCCTGCTGGCCCATCTGGTGCTCGACAGGCGTGAATGGGTGCTGGTGGATATGGAAGCCGGGGTGGAGCACCTGGGCCGGGGAACTGTAGCCCATGTGGATGCTCTTGTGGTCGTCTCCGAGCCGAGCATGCGTTCGCTGGAAACAGCAGCGGAGGTTGCCCGCATGGCTGGCGATCTCGGCCTGCACCGCCAGGTGCTGGTGCTGAACAAGGCCGCACCCGATCAGGTCGCAGACCTGCCGTCTATTGTCGGGTTGCCGCAACAGCGCATCAGTATGCCTGATCTTGAGCCGCTACGGGCGCGCCAGTTGCACTCCGGTTCTGTTTTGGGGCTGGGCGCTGAAACAGAAAAGATGCTGGACAATTTCTGCGCCAGCCTGCTGCAAAAGATCGAAGGCGAATCCGCCTAAAGAAGGACGTGCACGTTTTGTCTGTCGAGTGGCTTTGGCCAGTCTGGCAGGGTGGAAATGCGGCAGCTATTTGAGGATTCAGGCTATAAAGTTCAAGCCCCGGTCATGCCGGGGCTTTTTGCGTGACGGGGCGAAGCTCGAAAAATTTGCCAACCCGCCGCCTCAGGCTTTTTGATCCTTTTGCCCATTGTAGCGCAGCACAAAGTCCAAACAGTCCGCGCTGGAAAGCGGGCGGCTGAAATAATAGCCCTGAAACGTATGGTAGCCGATGCCCGTAAAAACACGCAACTGTTGCTCGTCTTCCACGCCTTCCACCACTGTGGCTATGCGCAGGCTGCAGCTCAAATCCAGAATGCTGCGAACGATCTGTTCCTGCACGTTGCTGTTGAGGCTCTCCGTCAGTGAGCGGTCAACCTTGACCGTAGTCACCGGGAAGGCGCGGAGGTAGCGCAGCGATGTGTGCCCCATGCCGAAATCATCAATGGCAAGGCGTACTCCAAGCACGCGCAGCCGGGTAAGCAGATCAAGGGTGCGGGCGTCAGGCTCCAGAATGGAAGATTCCGTAATTTCCAGCTCAAGCTGGGTGGGGGAAAGGCCCAAATCGTGCAGCGTGCCAAGTACCATCTGGGCAAAGTTGGCATTACGCAACTGGCTAGGTGTGATATTGACGGCAATCACAAGGTCGTGGGGAACTGTGGGATGCCATGCCGCGCGTTGTTTGCAGGCTTCAAGCAGCACAAACTTTCCCAGCCGGTCAATGAGGTTTGTATCTTCGGCAAGCGCAACAATAATAGGTGGGGCCACTGGCCCATATATGGGGTGATCCCACCGCAGCAGGGCTTCCACGCCTGCCACGCGTTTTGCCGTATGGTCGCACTGCGGCTGAAATGCAAGATAAAGCTGGCCGTCATTGGCGTTAAGCGACCGTTCAAGGTCTGTGGCAAGCGTGTGGGCAAGGCGGCCCACTTCGCCGGGATTGTTCAGGCATCTGCGATTCTCTGGTGAACCAAAATCACAGCGGCTGGCAACTTGCAGCAGATTTTGCATAACCTGCTTGCCGTGCTTTTCGCGCACCGCGTCAGAGAGGGCCACAAAAGGCAAATACATGAGAAAACCCAGCCCAAGGTTTATCATCTGTAAAATGGAGCCGTTGATGCTGCCTGTAGCAACATAGCCGCTGATCAGCGGGGGAGTGGTCCAGGCAACACCCACCGTCGTATGCGGCACAAAGCCAATAACTGTTGCAATGTATGCCACTATGGTCTGCATTGCAGGTACCAGCAGAAAAGGGATGGCAAAGGCAGGGTTGAGCATCAGGGGGATGCCGAAAATAAGTGGCTCATTGACGTTGCACAATGCCGGAACCAGAGCCAGCAGGCAGAGTTTTTTCATGCCCCAGTCGCGGCAGCGTACCAGAACGGCAAAGCACAGGGCCAGGGTGGAGCCAGAGCCGCCCATGCGCGTAAATGTATCAAAAAATATTTTTGTAAACACAAAAGGCGGTTCGTTACCATACATTACGGCTTTGGCATTAACGAGGCCCGCAGGGGTGAGGATATTTACATCCACAGAATTGAGCACGTTGGGGCCATGAGCGCCGAAAAACCAGAGCACCTGCGAGGTGAGGCTGTAGAGCAGGCCAAAACCCAAGCCATTGCCGCTGTGCTGAAAGGGCAGGGTAAGCAGCTTGCTTGTTGCAGCATGCAGGTCTGTTGCTCCCCACAGCGTCAGCAGGAAGCGGATAAAGGCGAAAAGCAAGATTGTCGCCATGGCCGCAGGCATAACCGTGACTACGTCGCGGACAACCGGATCATGCCCGGCCATTTCTTCCGACAAATGAAAAATCTGGTACCGCGCCAGGCGCACAAATACAGCGCTGCCCGCCATTGCCACGCACATGGCAAGCAACAGGCCTCTGTCCATGGAAAAACTGATGGTCCAGGAGCTTGTTTCTTCCGGCGCAACAATGACAAAAAAGCAGGAGAGAACCACCAGCGAACTCAGCATGGGGCTGACGGCTGGGGCGGAGGGATTTGTCAGGTTGGCCCGCATGGCGCTGGCTCCGCCCAGCGCACAGGCCAGCGCCAGGGCTGATATGCCGAATGTACCCGCTACAAGGGTATCGCACGCGCGCATTCCCACGGGGCCAAGCAGGGCGTCAACGATTTTTTGCGCATTTTCAAAGGGGAGATTGCGCAGCAGCAAGGTGAATGAGCCGATCATTATGAGCGGCAAAACAATGAACAGCCCTCGCCGAATGGCAAGAAAAAATGGCCTTCCGCTCAAATTATCAAGCAGGCACAAGAGGGATTGGGCTAACTGTTTACTGTTCATATGCAGTATGTCGCTTGCAAGTCCACCTTCCACGGCTCAGTGTGGGGTCAGGCTGTGAGCCGTTTGTTCGAGTTCGTGTCAAAGGCCTCATAAAGGCAACGGCAACGGGGGGCCGCGCCAGCCTGCAAGCTACCTGCAACTGCACCGACAGGAAGGCCCATTGGGGCAATCCAGCCATGCACTTTGGATGACTTATTATCAACCTGTGTAATATCAGGACAAAAAACAATCAAGCGCTCAGGGGTGTTAGCGGTAAAGATCGTACAGTTTTCAGAAGAAAGGGGGAGGGGCAGATTGAGGCGGTTCTGGTGGTGATTTCATTTGTATACTTGAGCACAATACCGGATATGGCATATCAAGATGTTACTACCGCAAGCGCAAGAAAAAAAGGCGGCCTACCTTGTAACGTAAGCCGCCGGTTATGCATTTCAAAAGGCTGAATTCCGGGTATATGAACAGCTGAGGCTATTTCCCCGGGTGTATTTCAGTTATTTTGCTGCCCTGAATACCCAGGCCAGCCATTAGCCCCTTCTGGTTAAAGAAAAATGCGTACACTCCAGAGCGAGCCGTGGTAGTGGTAAACGATCTGGCCATCCCCTCATCCACAACAACCACGGTGGGGCCGACACCGATCTCCCAACCGCCGCTGCTTTTCAGATATTTAAGGTCCTCATCCGAAAGAAAAAACAGGGCATAGCCGAACTTCTGTATTCCGGCCTGCAAGCCGTAGGAGGCTGCAACGCTACGATAGAAACCCTTGGTTTTGCCTCCAACCCGCAGAGCGCCTTCGCCGAATTGACCACCAATGATTAGGCCGCCCTTGACTATATTGGGAAAGACAAGGATTCCCCTGGCAGTGCTTCCCATTTTTTTAGCCGCAGGGCTTGAAGCGTATAGCTGGTTTAACGCAGCAGTAACATCATAATTGATGGATGCCGCGCTGTCTGCCGCGGATGGCGCGGGAAGGGCAACGACCACAAGTGCAAGCAGGGATAAGAAGATCATCAAACGCCGAAGAACTTTCCCGTTCATTGAC
>JASGGT010000123.1:0-7628 GCA_047602655.1 Desulfovibrio sp.
CTTCAAGGCAAAAACCCTCGATTCCCTCAAGATACACTGCCGCCAGATCTGCCACCATGGGATCGTCTTCAACGATGAGCACGCGGATCATTCCTGTTCTCCTTGCGCCAGCGCAGCCACAGGAACACGCACGGTAAAGACCGTGCCGTGCCCCGGTTTTGCGTCGATTTCCACAGAACCGTCCATTTCTTCCAGCGTAAGCAGCAGCATGTAAAGCCCGATGCCCCTGTTCGACCCCTTGGTGGAAAAGCCCTTGGTGAAGATTTTTTCCAGGTGCTCATCGGAAATGCCGCGTCCTGTGTCGGATACGCTGATAACAAGCTGGCCGTTGCCGTCGGGCCTGCTGAAGTCGCTTTCAATATGCAGGGTAATGCGTTTCTCTCCCGCATAGGTAACCGCGTCAAAGGCATTGTCTATAAGATTGCCCACAATTGTCACCATGGCGTGCGCCCCTTGGGCGAAAGCGGAGGGATCACGCCGCGCCCCTCGATCACCAGCGTCACGCCCATTTCATGGGCACGGCTGTATTTGCTCTCCAGAAAGCCCGCGACAATGGGATCCTTGACTAGGGCGGCAATGGCGGAGGTTTCCAGTTTTTTGCTGCCGATGATCTGCTCAAGGTAGGCATCAAGCTCTGCATGGCGGCCATTGCGCAACAGGCCGGAGATGACGTGCAGCTTGTTGAGGTATTCGTGCGAGCGCGAGCGCAGCGCCTCAACATAGTTGCTGAGGCCGGTGAGGCGTTCGGCCTGGGCGCGCACGTCCGTCATGTCGCGGAAGGTGGCCACCGCGCCTATTATTTCTCCCTGTACCAGAATGGGCACGCGGTTGGTCAGCACCACGCAGCTGTTGATATTCTGCTCCTGATCGTACTCCGGCCTGCCTTCCCTGACCACGGCATCAAGACGGGTGCCGGGGATGGCGCTCTGCACGGGCTGGCCCTCCAGCGGGCCGAAAACGCCGGCAGATCGCAGGATTTTCTCGGCCATTTCGTTAACGAGCACCAGGGTGCCCTCCCTGTTCACGGCGATAATGCCCTCGCGGGTGGTGCGCAGGATGGCGTTGCGTTCTTCAAGCAGCCGGGCGATCTGGTGCGGCTCCAGCCCGAAAAGGATCTTTTTAATGGTGCGCGAAAGCAGCACCGCCAGCACAATGCCAATAACCAGCGAGAGCCCCAGCAGCCAGCCCAGAGGCCCGGTCAGGCGTGCCACGCCCGCCTCGATATCGCTGGACAGAATGCCTGCGGAAGCCGCGCCCAGCTGGTTGCCCTGCGCGTCAAAAATGGGCCGGAACGCCCGCAGCGAAAATCCGAATGTGCCGCGTGCCGATGATAGGTAGGACTGCCCTTCAAGGGCCTTGCCTTCATCACCGCCCACGAAGTGCTGACCGATTTTTGCAGAGTCGGGGTGAGAGAGGCGGATGCCCTGCATATCCATCAGCACAATAAATTTCACGTCCGAGGCACGGGTAAGCGTTTCCAGAAAGGCGGTCATCTGCCTGAACGCTTCGGGCTGGCGGGTGCGCATTGCCTCCACCACCAGCGGCGATTCCGCAGCCAGCTGCGCTACGCTCGAAACCGTGTTTTCCGCATCTTCATAGCCGTATTTGCTGATAAAATAGGAGCCAGCCAGATGCCCGAGCAAAATGGGCGGGCAGAGCGCAAGGCTGACCATGACCACAAGTTTGATGAACAGGCTGGAATTTCTGATGGCGTGCAGCATGGCAAACCGATGAGGGCGGTCATGCTGGCGGGCAGACCGGATTGGGGCGGCGGCCCGTGGCTGGGCTCCGCCTGTGTGCGGCACAATTGCGGCAGGCGTGGATTTGCCCGTCATGAGTCACCATATCAGGTGCGTTGTGGGGCCGCAAATGGCGGCAAGCGCTCTGGGGCGCGTGGATTTCAGCCTAATTTTGCCCCTGCCGCGAGCAGCCTGATTTTGCGTAATATCCCCTGAAGCCGCACAGGCGTAGTGCGAGGAGCCCACAAGATCCACGGCAAAGTAAAAAATAGTGTGGAAAAATATCACCTGTGGAGTTAGGAATGGCAACCCCCCCCTGTATGCAGGTTTTTGGATGCTGTTGAGTTGGTCATTGAGTTACTGAACCAGGAAACGAAGATGGAGCCGGGGATGAAAAAAATTGCAGTGTTACTTTTGGTAGCCGGGATGTTGTGCGCAGTGCCCGGGGGAGCAAGCGCCATTGATTTTTCGGCCAAGGGCCGCTGGGCTTATAATTTCAGCTACGGCCAGCACGGCAATTTTACCGAGGGTGGGGGCAAACCGGGCTACAGCACTGGTGAAGACGAATTTGAAGCCGCCCAGCAGGTTCGCCTGCAACTGGACGCCAAGGCTTCTGAAAATCTTTCCGGCACGGTGCACTTTGAACTGGGTGGTTACAACCGGGGCATGATGCAGTACTGGGGCGCCAGCAACAGCGGCGGTTCGCTGGGTGCGGACGGCAACTGGGTCAAGGTCAAGAACGCCTTTCTTGACTGGACTGTGCCGCAGACCGCCCTCAAGGTGCGCATGGGTATTCAGCCCATGCAGTTGCCCGACTACATCAACAACAGCCAGGTACTGGCCGATGACGCGGCGGGCATCACCGCCTCCTACGCCTTTAACGAAAACGTGGGCGTAACCGCCTTCTGGGCGCGTCTTTTTAACGACAACACCACGGCCACAACCAACCGCAGCCCCGGCTACATGGACAACATGGATGCCGTGGGCCTGACCCTGCCCCTGACGTTTGACGGCGTAAGCCTCACGCCCTGGGGCATGTATATGGGCATTGGCCCGGCCATCAACTATAACAACGTCAAAAATGAGCAGATCACCAGTTACGCCTCCTTGGCCTCTTCCGGTGGGCCCAAGGCCGGTCTGTTGCCCCTGTATGGCGGTTTTCACCAGCGCAAGCTCACCGAATACGGCAATGCCATGTGGGTGGGCCTGCCCGGTCAGGTGACGCTGTTTGATCCCTTCCGCGTGTCGTGGGATGTTGTTTACGGCTCCGTGCAGTATGACGACGCCTCCATGAACCGCGCTGGCTGGCTGGCCTCCCTGCTGCTCGAATACAAGCTGGACTGGAGCACCCCTGGCCTCTACAGCTGGTATACCTCGGGTGATGACGACAATCCGGGCAACGGCTCCGAGCGTATGCCCAACATTCATCCCAACAATCCCAACGACTTTTCGGAATTCGCCTTCCATGGCGACCCCATTGTGGGCCGCGACAGCATTGTGGGCAAATCCATGACAGGCACCTGGGGCATTGGCGCGCGCCTCAAGGATATGAGCTTTATCGACAACCTCAGCCATACCTTCCGCATCACCTACATGGGCGGCACCAACGACCCGGGGATCCTGAAAAAGATCAAGAACGCCACCGGAAGCTGGATGGCCCCCAACGACGGCACTGTTCCCGGGCGCGAGGGCCTGTACCTGACCCGCAACGACAGCCTTGTGGAATTTGGCCTAAGCACCAAGTACAAGATGTACGACAACTTCACCGTCTATGTGGAAACCAACTATGACGCGCTCTTCCTCGACAAGAGCGCCTCTGTGTGGGGCAACAGCAAGATGAACGGCAAGAGCGACCGAAGCGCCGATGCCTGGAACACCGCCGTGACCTTTGTGTATCAGTTCTAGACCGCGCCCGGTCAGCATCTGATACGCCGCAAAAAAAGCGCCCATGTTTTCATGGGCGCTTTTGCTTTTATCGGGATGCGCGTGCGGCAGCGGCTGCTTACTCCGCAGAAGCGCGGCTCCGGCTCATAAGCAGCACAGGCGCAATACCCAGCGCGGCGACAGCAGCCATGAGCAGATAAACGGCCTCCATGCTCCACATGGCGGCAATGCCGCCAAAGAGTACTGGCGTCAGCATGTTGATTATGCCGCGCCCGAAAGAATTGAGCGAAAAAATGGCGTCGTAGACGGTTGCGCCGCGTACCGGCTCCGTGATGATGGTCTGTATGACGGGCACGGTCCCCTTGGTCACAATGCCGATGGCCAGGGATATAGTCACCGTCAGTATGAGATTGTTTGACTGGAGCAGTGCGCAAAGCAGCAGGGCAAGGGTGACCCCTGCGATAACAAAGATTTTTCGGGTGCCGAAAATATCTATCAGGCGTCCGCAGGCCATCTTGCCCACAAAGGAACCGAGGGTGAAGCCAAGGGCGAACGAACCGATGGTTTTGGCGTCTATGCCTTTTGCCACCAGCAGCAGCGGCAGAAAGGTAAAGATTCTGTCATTGCTGAAGGCGTTGAGCATGCTGGCAAGCATGGCCAGAAAGACATCCCGGTTTTTCAGTATGCTGAACCCGGCAAAAGGATTGCGCCTCGGGCGCGGGCTGCGCCTCCGCACCTGCCGCAGGTTCGCCCGCAAGGGCATTGTCGTCAGCCGTTGAGTGTTTTGCCGCCTTGCAAAAGAGCCACAGGGCTGCGCACAGGGCCAGCACGCCATAGCCCAGGCAGACTGCCCGCCAGCCCGGCATGGTTCCCACAGAGTAGGCCGCCGCAAAGGCGGCAAAAGACACCAGCGGGATGCGCCCCACATCGCCAATGGCGGTAAAGTCGCTCATTATCCGGCCAAGGCTTTGCCTTTCGGTATTGGCCGTGATGTAGGAAAAAGCAATGTTATGAAAGGCGGCAAAGCCCGCCATTGCCAGCACAAAGCACGCCCCGGCGGTGATCATGCTGCCCGCAAAAGCCGCGCCCAGATAGCCAAGCCCGGCCAGACCTATAAGCAAGGCCACAGAGCCGTTAAAGCCGAACCGCCGCGAAAACAGGCCCGTGCCAAGGCCCACGGCAGTACTCAGGGCCGCGCCCAGAGATACCACAAGGCCCACATCTGTTTCTCCGCTGCCAAAAGCCAGCGCCATAAAAGCCAGCACAACCGGAACGGAATCGAAAAGCCCGTCAATCAGGATGTGGTACAGATTCAACATGATAAAGCGCGCGCGGGGTATCATGGGCAAGCTATACCGTTATGCCTGATACGCGTCCAGTCGGGCGGCATGGCGCAGTGCGCAAAAAAGCTCCCCAAGGACGGCCCTTGGGGAGCTTGCAAGCTTGTGCGGGATTAGCTCAGGCTGTCTGGCTTTGCGCCTTCATATCCTTTATGAGTTGATGCAATATCTGGGTCTGTTGCATGAGGTCGGATACCGCCGTGGCGGCCTGCTCCATTGCCTGCGCTGTTTCTGCGGAAATGGTGGCAATCTGCTCAACGGAACGGTTGATCTCTTCGCTGGTGGCGGACTGCTGCTCGCTGGCCGTGGCAATGGACTGAACCTGATCATTGACCTGATCCACAAAGTCGAGGATGTTTTTCAGCGAGTCGCCAGAGTGGGCGGAAAGGGCGGCGGCGCTTTCAATGGCCTTGACCACGGTTTCCACGCTGGAAATATTTTTGCGCGTACCATCCTGAATTTCCTTCACCGCGCGGCCCACATCCTGGGTTGCCGTCATGGTCTTTTCCGCCAGTTTGCGTACCTCGTCAGCCACTACGGCAAAACCCCGCCCAGCATCGCCAGCGCGCGCAGCCTCAATGGCGGCATTGAGGGCGAGCAGGTTTGTCTGGTCGGCTATGTCTGCAATGATGTTCATGACCTGCCCGATGCCGTCCGCCTGCTTGCCCAGCACCGCCATATCTTCGCGTATGGCAAGGGAGTGGGCGCGCACGTCTTCAATGCCCTTAACCGCCTTGCCCACAATGGCGGTGCCGTCCTGGGCCTGCCCGCGCGTCTCGGTAGAGGCGCTGGCTGCCCGCTGGGAGTTTCTGGCGACTTCAAGCACGGTGGCGTTCATTTCTTCCATGGCAGTGGCGGTTTCCCTCACCCGGCCTGACTGTTCGTCCGCGCCCCGGCTGGATTGCTCAACGCGCGCAGAAAGCTGCTCGGATGCCGCGGTAACAACGCCAGCAACGCTCTCAAGTCTATGGATTGTATCCACAAGCTTGTTGCGGTTTTCTTCCACCTTCTGTCTGGCTTCGTGCGCTTCTTCTGCTGCACGGGTGGCCTTGGCGACTTCATGCTCGGCAAGCTGGCTTTTTTCTTCCGCAAAAGAAATTTTGCGCTTCAGTTCCACCAGCATGGTGCTGAGGCTCGTTGCCAGGGTGCCAAAGTCGTCCTTTCTCTGCATGGTCATTTCTGAATCAAGCGCGCCGTCGCTGATGTTTTTTGCAAAACAGATGCACTCCCTGAGCGGCTTGATAATGCCCATGGCGATGGCCAGCGAGATCACCGTGATAAGCGCCAGACCGCAGATAAACATGGCGGTAAAGAAAATGCGCCCGGTTTCAACTACGCTGCGGCCCTCATCCGAAACTTTTTTGGAATAGTCATCCAGCAGGACTGAAAGCTTGTCCACCACGGCGCGGTGCTTTTGATAGGCAGGCGTGAGCTGCTGTAGACAGATGTTTTCTGCTTCCGCTTTATTGCCGCTCTGGAGCGCGGGCTTGAGCCTGGTTTCAAATATTTCAAAGATGGCTTTTCCGGTGGGATACAGTTCCTGATTGAGAATTTCCTTGATCTTTGGGTCAATGGTGCCGGAATGCCAGAATTCGTACTGTTGCTGAAATTCTTTTTTGTGCTGGACAATGGAGCTGTAAATTTTTTCAAGGATTACTGGATCGTTAGAGCTAACAGTTTGCAATGCATCAAGATATGTTTCAATCACATAGAGCGGCGGCGGCAAAATATCTGCAAGCAAATCCTTGCTGTTTTCTATGGATTGATATGTTGCGGAACCGATTGATGTTTTTGATATCGTGTATGTTGAAATGACAAAAAGGGCAGTCATGCCCAAAAATACAGAAGCTATAAGAATGGTGAACTTTCTGGCAACAGAGATATTTTTCAGCATTGCCGTTCCCTCGCAGTTATATCACAGAGTGGCCGATGTGGTGCTTGTTTCTAAACGGACGCGCGGGGAAAAACAATAGGGAGAGAGGGCGCTGGTCGCAGGAATAACACATAAACGCGGCAGTGCGTCCGGTATGCTTTTTTGGGGGTGGGAGGCGCTGGCTGGTTGCATCAGTCTGGCGAAGGAGACTTATTGAACGGAGGGATGCCGTTCATTCTGCAAAAGTTATAAGGAATAGCAAGGGCATGCGCCCCATCGGTTTTGCTCGAATGGTGTCCGGTTCGGCGGTGTTCCTTTTGGCGAGATCGGCATGCTTTCTGGCAATACGGACGGGGATGGTGTGAGGCCAGAGGAGGGCCGCTCCCTGAGCAGTGCGTAAAAACGCACCAAGCATGAGATGAAAGCAGAAACGCGGAAGGCTCTGCCGTGCTGCGCATTCCCAATGATCCGATGCCGCACGCGGCATCATTTGTGCGGCTGGATGATGGCAGCCCCTTGTAGACTGATGAATTCCTACTGGCCTACAGGGGCTACGAGGTGCTCACCGCCGCCCCGGCCTTCTTCTTTCAGGAAGAAACCGCCCGCAGTACTCTGGCGCGAAGTTTGGTGTGTTTAAGCTTGCGTCAGATGGCAAGACCCTGCTTGTGGGGCTGGGGGGGGATCGGAATAACAAAAATCATAAGCTAGCAGGGCGGAACTATGTATCTAAATTTTTTTTGATTGCCCTCCCCTAGGTGTTCCCCCCCCCAAAAAAAAAAATTGTTTGGCATT
>JASGGT010000124.1:0-7601 GCA_047602655.1 Desulfovibrio sp.
GTCCGGCCCCCTTTATGACCAGATGAAAGCAAAGTGTCCCTTCACAAGCCGAGTGCTCGTTGTGACTGTATCAAGCATCGAAAAAACGCTGTGATCAGATCAGCATCAGGCCGCGTCAACCAAAAATAGGCATGACAGAGCTGCCGGATTGCTTGGCTGAAAATAGCAGCGCACCGTAGAGAAGCCCAGAGTGTACGCACATTCTGGGCTTCTTTGATAAAGCCAGATGTGCGGCTGCCTGTTGCGGCGGTTTCAGGCCAAATAAAATATATCTGGAGATTCAATCTTTCTGCAGTTTGTGATGTGCATCACAGAAATTTTTCTGCGCTGGTGCTGATGTGGACTTGCGCAGGGCACCTCACGCCATGGAGCACAAAAAAATAATCCGGTGAACTGTGCTGAAATATTCGGCAAAATTTATCGGGCAGGGTGGTTTCCCTTGACAGGAGAATCGAACATCCCTATCCATTTAGAAAATGAATTTCAATTTTAAAATAAGACGCAACGAAGGAGAATGTCATGAGTAAGGTACTGATTGTTTTTGGTTCCAGCACAGGCAATACGGAAAGCATCGCCCAGAAGCTTGAAGAACTGATTGCCGCTGGCGGGCACGAAGTCACGCTGCTCAACGCGGCGGACGCCTCGGCAGAGAACCTGGCTGACGGCTACGATGCCGTGCTGTTTGGCTGCTCGGCCTGGGGCATGGAAGACCTGGAAATGCAGGACGACTTTTTGTCCCTGTTTGAGGAATTTGATCGCATAGGGTTGGCTGGCCGCAAGGTAGCCGCTTTTGCCTCCGGCGATCAGGAGTATGAACATTTTTGCGGCGCGGTGCCTGCCATTGAAGAACGCGCCAAGGAACTGGGCGCGACCATCATCGCCGAGGGGCTCAAGATGGAAGGCGATGCCTCCAACGACCCCGAAGCCGTGGCCTCGTTTGCCGAGGATGTGCTCAAGCAGCTGTAAAATCCTGCTGCGCACGGCGTTAAGCCTTTCGGCTGCGTCATATGGGCCCGTTGTGTTTCAGGTCAGTGTCATGTCTGTTCCTGAAGCCGCGGGCTTTTTTATGGGCGCGCACTCCGGCCTTTTTTTGACAGAGCGGCCGGAGTGGAAGGGGCGGGCTGCGGCGCGCCCTTCGCCCCTTGCCAAACCCTTACGTCAAGTGCAGAATTATGCCACGCAAGAGCGAAACGTAACGGACAAGCGAGGAGTTCATGGCAATTCTGGTTTGCGGCGGTGCCGGGTATATCGGTTCCCACAATGTGCGCGCCCTTTTGGAGCGCGGGGAAACACCTGTGGTGCTCGACAATTTCCTTACGGGGCACCGTGCCTCGGTTCCGCAGGACGTGCGCCTCTATTCCGGCGATATGCGTGATCCGGCATTGCTTGATGCCGTATTTTCAGAGCAGCCCATCGAGGCTGTGCTGCACTTTGCCGCCTGTTCGCTGGTGGGCGAGAGCATGGAGCAGCCGCTCAAATATTTTCAGAACAACATGCATGGCATGATGGTGCTGCTCGAAGCCATGGCGCGCCACGGGGTGGACAAGATCGTTTTTTCGTCCACGGCTTCGGTTTATGGCGAACCTGATGTCGTTCCCATTCCCGAGCACGCGCCGTTGCGGCCCACCAATCCCTATGGCGAAAGCAAGCTCGCCATGGAGCGGATGATGCATTGGGTGGGAAGGGCGCACGGTATCCGTTCTGTTATCCTGCGCTATTTCAACGTGGCGGGCGCATGGCCTCAGGGCATTATTGGCGAGGATCACAGGCCGGAAAGCCATCTTATCCCCATCATCCTTCAGGTGCCGCTGGGCAAAAGGCCCCATGTTACCATTTTCGGCGATGATTATCCCACCCCGGACGGCACGTGCATTCGCGACTATCTGGACGTGATGGAACTTGCCGATGCGCATCTGCGCGCCGTGGATTACCTGCGTGGCGGCGGTGGCAGCGAAGTATGCAACCTGGGCAACGGCACGGGATTTTCTGTACGGCAGATGGTGGAAGCAGCGCGCCGGGTGACCGGGCGCGACATTGCCGTAAGCATCGGGGCGCGCCGCCCCGGCGATCCGGCACGGCTGATTGCCTCCGCCCAGCGCGCTGCAGATGTGCTGGGCTGGACAGCGCGCGCTGACATAGACAGCATCATTGCCTCGGCCTGGAGTTGGCATTCGCGCAATCCAGAAGGCTTTGTCGAATAACATGCCGGTTTGCACCGCAACAGTCCTGCGCCTGTCCGCTCTGCGGATGGGCGCTTTTTTGTTTGGCGCGTCAGAGCGGCAGGCATTGCCCCCTCGACATGCCCGCCCTTGTGCTTATGTAAAATGCATGCGCTGCCTGCGCCGGGAGGAACCCATGCCCAGATTCGGACGAGCGAGTTGTCTCCTTTTTTGCCTGTTCATGCTGTCGGGTCTGCCGTTGGCGGTTTATGGAGCTTCGCCCGCAGCTTCGGAGGTTTCGATGCAAAACACCTATCCCATGCCGCCGCTTTCAGGCCTTGAGGCTGAAGTACTGTTGCGCAAGGCCACAGAGCCGCCCTATTCGGGCAAATATGTCAACAATCACGAGGCGGGCACCTATATCTGCCGTCAGTGCGGCATGCCGCTCTACCATTCGGACGACAAGTTCGAGTCTGGTTGCGGCTGGCCCAGTTTTGACACGGCAGTGCCCGGCGCGGTGCGCCGTGTGCCCGATGCCGATGGCCGCAGGGTTGAGATTCTCTGTGCCAACTGCGGCGGGCACCTGGGGCATGTGTTTGAGGGCGAAGGCTTTACAGAAAAAAATACGCGTTATTGCGTCAATTCGCTGTCCATGAGCTTTGCCCCTGCTGGCAGCGAAGAAGAAAAGGCGGCAATGGCCAGACTGGCCGCCACGGCGGAATCCTCTGCGGAATCCTCTGTCGTCAGCGGTGCTCCCGTAGCGACGGCGGCCAGTTCCTCCGGTCAGGCTCCCGCCGAGGGCGGCTGCACCGCAACGGCCATTGTGGCTGGCGGTTGCTTCTGGGGCGTGGAAGACGCCTTCCAGAAAATGCCGGGCGTGTGCGAAGCGATTTCGGGGTATACGGGGGGGCACACGGCCAACCCCAGTTATGAGGACGTGTGCCGGGGCGATACGGGCCATGCGGAAGCAGTGCTGGTACGCTATGATCCCTCGCGCGTGAGTTACGAGCAGATATTGCGCCGCTTTTTTGAGGTTCACGATCCAACCCAGCTTAACAGGCAGGGGCCTGACTGGGGTGAGCAATACCGCTCTGCGGTTTTTTATCAGGGCGCGGAGCAAAAGGCTGTGGTCGAGAAGCTGGTGGCCCGCCTGCGGGAGCTTGGCTACAAGGTGGTTACGCAGATTGCGCCAGCCGGGCCTTTTTATGAGGCCGAGGCCTACCATCAGGATTTTGCCCGCCGCACAGGGCGGGGCGTATGCCACATGTCTGTGCCGCGTTTTTCGCAACGGGCGGACGGAACCCCAGTTAAATAAAATGCTTGGCTGAGGGCAGCGGCCCGCAATTTTCATCCGCTGCACGCAGACAGGCCCGTTTCAGATGCGGAGCGTTCGCTCTCCCTGAAACGGGCCTGAATTTTTTTGAATCTTTGCTGCTACCGCAGAATCTGGGCAGTCGAGGTGCAGGGCAGGCCAAAGGCTTCGGCCACGCCAGCAAAGGTGCACTGTCCCTCAACCGTATTGAGGCCGCGCTCAAGGGCGATATTGTCGCGGCAGGCGCTCTTCCAGCCTTTGTCCGCCAGCTCCACTGCAAAGGGCAGTGTGGCGTTGGTCAAGGCATAGGTTGACGTGACCGGCACGGCCCCAGGTATGTTGGCAACGGCATAGTGGATGACGCCGTGCTTTTCATAGGTGGGTTCGTGGTGGGTTGTGGGCCTGCCCGCCGTGGTTTCAAACGAACCGCCCTGGTCAATGGCCACGTCCACCACCACGCTGCCGGGGCGCATGGTTTTGATCATGGCTTCTGTCACCAGTTTGGGTGCCATGGCGCCTGGAATGAGCACGGAGCCGATAACAAGGTCGGACTCCTGAACGGCCCCGGCGATATTGTATTCATTGGAAGCAAGGGTCTGGACGCGGGAAGAAAAAATGTCGCCCAGATAGCGCAGGCGGTTCAGATTGTTGTCCAGAATGGTAACTTCCGCGCCAAGGCCCATGGCCATCTTGGCGGCTTCCGTGCCCACGGTGCCGCCGCCAACAATGGCGACCCTGGCCCGCTGCACGCCCGCCACGCCGCCCAGCAGCATGCCCGCGCCTCCAGCCTGTTTGGTCAGGATGTAGGAACCCATCTGCACGGCCATACGGCCAGCTACTTCAGACATGGGGGCCAGCAGCGGCAGACTGCGATCCTTGGGCTGCACGGTTTCGTAAGCAAGGCCCACCACCCCGGAATTGAGCAGGGCATCGGTGAGTTCCTTGTCCGCCGCAAGGTGCAGGTAGGTAAAGAGCAGCAATCCGGGGCGAAAATATTTATATTCGCTGGGCAGTGGCTCCTTGACCTTCATGATCATTTCAGCCTTGGCCCAAACATCGCCCACTGGCAGCATGCTCGCGCCAGCCTTGGCAAATTCGTCATCGCCAATGCGGCTGCCTAGCCCTGCGCCGCTTTCTACCAGAACCTTGTGCCCGTGGTCAGTGAGCGCCTTGACCCCGGCGGGCGTGATGCCCACGCGGTATTCATCGGCCTTGATCTCCTTGGTGACGCCAATAATCATGGATAGTCCTCGCAAGCTTATGGTTGTGGCGAAACCGGCATTGCCGGTCACGCTGGGGGCATGCTTCTTCCATGGTCTGGGGCGCAGGGGGGGATGACGCCTTTCGGGCGGCCTGATCCGCCCGATATAAAACCGTATATTTTTTCCCGTTTATCAGCAATAAAATTGCGGTGTTTTGCGGTGTCTTCTTACAGGCAATCGCACAAGGTGCGTTCCCGCAAGGATTTGAGCTGGATGCCGCCATTGAGGATTTCGCCCCGCAGTTCGCGCAGGCGGCGATCCATATCCGGGGGAAGATTCTTGCCGGCCGCAGCCTTGAAAGGCTCCATGGACGTAATGTCCACACCGCCGTTTTGCAGATCGCGCACAAGGATTTCCTTGCCTGCAAAGTGGCCGGATGCCGCCGCGGCTATGATGTCGTATGCGGCCTTGTTGGGGTTCTTGAGAATGGAGGTGAGCACCTGGCCGGGCAGCTGGTTGTCCTTGTTGGTGTCAAGGCCCACGGCATAGGCTTTGCGCGCCTTACCTCCTGCAATGCAGGGTCGTTGCCCATGCCGCTGGCCAGCACCAGAATGTCCGCACCCTGATCAAGCAGGTTTTTTGCAGCGGCGCGGCCAGCCTCCGCATTGGCAAATGAACCAGTAACCACGTTGACGACACGCACCTCCGGATCAATCACGCGCGCGCCCTCGGTGAATCCTCCCAGCAGGGAGCGCATGGCGGGGCAGTCCTCGCCCGTTATCCAGCCGATAATTTTGCGCTCGCTTATGCCAGGCATGGAGGTTTGCCGCGCAAGCATGGCCGCAGCAGCTCCGGCAAGATAGGCCGCCTGCTCGTCGGCGAAGGTTACGGACATTATGTTGGGCGCGCGGATACCGGCGTCAATGCAGCCAAACATGGTGCGGCGAAAATTTGCGGCATTGTTGCGCAGCACTTCGTGCAGACCGTTGGAAGCCACCAGCACAAGATCGTTGTTGCCCGCTGCCGTGCGGAACATCTCCTGAAGCGCTGCTTCGTCATACCCTGGCTGGGCGGTAATCACAGAGGCCTTGATGCCCAGCTCACGCTCGGCCTGCCGTAGCCCGTCAACGAGGCTGTCGCTCCAGTCGTTGTCGCCCGTGGGCGTTTCCAGCAGCAGAGCCACCCGCAGGGGGCTCTGCGGTTTAGGAGCATCCGTGCAATGGCCGGGTTGGGAAAAGCCGAGGCAAAGGAAGAGCAGAAGGGCCAGCATGAGGGAAACAGGGCGGAGTGAGAGCATGGATTTTCCTTGGAGTGAATGTGCGGCAGTGTGAGCTGTTTTTATGGTTTACTGGCAGGCAGACTCGCCTTTTTTCGCCATGCGCAATATATCGCTGCGGCTTTTGCTGCGCAAGAACATCTGCTGGCAGGCACAAGGCAAATAAATACAAATTTTTTTTATGTGTTTAATTTTGACTGCTGGAAGAGAGCGCCTTTTCTATCTTGCCAGTTTAATTTAGCTTATTTTTCAGGGAGCACCGCAATTAATAGTTTGATTAATCAAACAAGTAAGTGTACACACCTTGACTTGCGAATGTGAAATAAATAACGTTCTACTTGTGAACAAAGTAACATGAAGCGCAGGATTGTTATTGCGATGATCCTGCTGAAATTATTGAAAATTATTGCAAGGAAGGTTCCCATGTCTCTTGATGCACAGCCCCGCTGGTTTGATGCCCAGGCCATTGGCACAGCTCTGGAAAGGGAAACAGCACCTGACGCCGCAGAGCTTCGGGATATCCTCAACAAGTCGCTTGAATTGCAGCCGCTCTCCATGGCAGAAACGGTCGCCCTCATGCGCGTTCAGGACGGCGTGGGCGTTGGCCGCATCATGGCAGCCGCCGATGAAGTCAAGCAAAAGGTTTACGGCGACCGCATTGTGCTTTCCGCCCCCCTGCACATTTCCAACCACTGCGGCAGCGAATGCCTGTATTGCGCCAACCGTAAAAGCAACAAGGCCGTTGAGCGCAAGTACATGACCTCGCCCGAGATGCGCGAGGCAGCTCTCAAGCTTATCCGTCAGGGCCACAAGCGTATTTTTCTTGTCAGTGGGCAATTGCCCAATGCGGATATTGAATATCTGGCCGAGGCCATCAGTATCCTTTACACGGCTTTTGACGGCGTGGGTGAGGTACACAGCGTCAACGTGAACGTGGGCGCTTTGGAATCGCATGAATATGCCGCCCTGCTTGAGTCGTATGTGGGCACTGTGCTGATCTATCAGGACACCTACCACGAAGCCAGCTATCGCGCAGCTCACATCTCTGGCCCCAAGAGTGATTACTACGCCCGGCTGAGCGCCGCAGATGTCGCCTTTCAGGCGGGTGTACCGGACGTGGGCGGCGGCCTGATGCTGGGCCTTGGCCCCTGGCAGTACGACCTGCTGGGCATTGTGCAGCATCAGGCGCACTTGCTGCGGGCCTATGACACCGGTTGCCGCACCCTGAGCCTGCACCGCATGCGTTGCGCCCCCGGCAGCAACATGCAAACGCCCTATCCCGTGAGCGATGCAGACTACCTGCGCTGCGTGGCTATTGCACGGCTGGCGGTTCCTTACGCGGGCATCATCCTCACCACCAAGGAGCCTGCGGGTCTGTGGCGCGATGGCTGTAGCGCGGGCGCTTCGCAGCTGCTCACGGGCAGCGTTGCCAATCCCTACGGCAACTGGATCGACAATCCCGAGCACAAGGTTCCCTTCCCAATTGGCGAAGACTGCCATGTGGATGAAGTGGTGCGTTTTCTGCTGGAAGAAGCCCGCCATCTGCCGTCTTTTTGCGCGGCCTGCCCCCGGCTGGGGCGCACGGGCGAAGAGTTCCTTTCCATGGTGCGCGAATGCGGCATGAAGAGCCAGTGCGGCCCCAATTCTGCGGC
>JASGGT010000125.1:0-7566 GCA_047602655.1 Desulfovibrio sp.
TCAGGTTGTTGCGGTCGGCAACCACGCTTACGCAAGGCCAGTAGCCAGCCGTGTCGTTTTTTTCCTTGTCAAAGCTGTGCAGATAGTCGCGCATGAAGGTGCGCAGCATTTGCAGATTGTCTATGGCAATCATCATGAACGTATTGTCCACGATGGATTTGATCTTGTGCTTTTGCAGCAGGGCTTCAAGCCGCTTGAACATGGACGTCCAGCCGACCTGATAGGCCTTGTCGAGCGGGCTGCCCAATGGGTGCAGCACAGCAAACCACGATTGCGTTGAGGCATAGGGCATGCGCACGTCAACCGTCATGGAGGCCCAGTCCACACCCGCCATGCCCTGCCGTCCGGAACGGCGCTCAAAGGTAATACCGGGCAGGCCTTTTTTACCTTCGCGGCTCTTGGGATGAATCCAGATTTCAAGGGCGTCGGTTACAACGATCTGCTGGGCCTGCAAGGCGCCGTCAAGCAGCAGGTTGACCTCGCGCTTGCGCCCAAACTGCAAACGCCCCGGGAACAGTTCAATAGCTACGGGCAATTCATTAAAGTTGCCCCACACCATCAGCCGGGCCAAGGCCAGAAAAACGTCGTCAGTAAAGAAGAACCAGATTGACTGCTCCGCCTCTTCACCCACCAGCATGCCGCCGTAATTCAGCAGCGTCTGCCCCACAGCGGGCGCAAGCCTGCCCTGCCAGCTCACCCACACCACATGGCCCATGGTGCTCATGCGCACATCAATATTGCCCGGCAGGCGTGAGAGTAACTGCGATAAATGCGCCATGAATAAAGTCCTTTATACAAAGGCTGCCATGTTGTAGCCTGAAATGAACGGCGTTGATCTAGCCAATAAAACCAAGGCGGTTTTTATGGACATTAACAAAACTCTTCAGGAACTCAAAGCCCGCCCCGGCTTCGCCGACCACGTGGGCATGATGCTGGTGCACAATGGCGTTGTGCGCGCATGGTCGCGCGGGGATCATGCCCCGGTTACAGCCGTGCAAGTTTCGCACGACACCGCAAAAATGAATGCCATCTGCCGCGAGATGGAAAAACAGCCGGGAATTTTTGCCATCGTTGCCCAGGCTGAAGAAGGCCTTCTCAAGCCGGGGGATGATCTGCTCTTTCTTGTGGTGGCGGGCGACATACGCGAGCACGTTAAAGCCACCTTTGCAGAACTGCTTGACCGTATCAAGGCCGAGGCCGTCATCAAGCAGGAAATTCACGATGCCTGACCATTATGCTTCTGTTTGCCTTATCGGCTGACTTGTAAAAAAGGCATGCCCACAGCATGCCTTTTTTCATAACCGATGCACAGCTGTACAATCCGTATGACTGAAAAACAAAAACCCCGGCTGCTCTGGCAACCGGGGTTTTTCACTAATCTTTCAGGCAAAGCTGCTCTGCGCTTTGCAATAAAGGCTACACAACGCCGTGTTCGCCAGGACGCTCGTATTTTCCCTTTTGCTGCACAAGGGAGACGTAGAAAGCCGTATCGCCTAGTGCCAGGAGCACTGCAGAAGACACGTAGATTGAAGAGAGCGTGCCGACAACCACGCCAATGAGCACGGTCAACGCGAAATCATGGATAACGCCGCCGCCCACAAGGAAGAGCGACAGCGTCGCCAAAAAGGTCGTGCCGCTGGTGAGGATGGTGCGCGAAAGGGTCTGGTTGACGCTGCGGTTAATCAGCTCGGTCATGCACAGCTCGGGCGCGGCGCGCAGATTTTCACGCAGGCGGTCATAAACGATGATGGTATCGTTGAGAGAGTAGCCCACGAGGGTCAGCAAGGCCGCCATAACGTTGAGGTCAACCTCAACCTTCATGAGCGAGAGCAGACCCATGGTGATGCCCACGTCATGCAGCAGGCCCACAACCGCGCCGAGCGCAAAGTTGAGCCGCAGCACAAAGCACACCACAAGAGTGATGGCAAGCGAGATGAGCACAAGCCAGCCCATGCCAAGCCCTGTGAGCCCCACAAGATAGGTGCCGCCCCACAAGGCCGCAGCCATGGCCGCGCCAGCCATCCAGCGCTGTTCAAAACGGCCGGAGATATACACGGCAATGAGCAAGACAGCATAAAAAAGCGCGCTCAGCGCCTTGTTGGTCAAGTCCGCGCCAACCTTGGGGCCGACCACTTCCAGACGCTGGATTTCAGCTTTGTTGTCCGGAAAGGCTGCGGCCAGAGAGTCCACAACAGCGGTACGAACCTGTGTTGCATCGCTGTTTTCCGAATTGGAAAACCGCAGCAGATAGTCCCTGTCGCCATCGCCGAACTTCTGGGTGGTAATGCCCGGCAGTGCGGGAACTTCAAGGCTTTTCTTCAATGCTTCGTCTTTCACTGGCTGCTGAAACTGAATCTGAACAATAACGCCGCCCGCGAAGTCGATGCCCATCTTGAGGCCATTGCCCCACATGGTGGAGATAATGCCCACCAGAATCAGCAAGGCCGAGATACCGTATGCCCAATGGCGCAGGCCAATGAAATCAAACTTGGTGTCGTGTCTGATAAATGCGAAACCCATAATTGCCTCCCGGCGCGCTAGAGCAGAGTAACATTGAAAATGTTTGTCTGCTCTGCGCGGATTTTGAAAAGAAAATCCGCGCCACGAAATGCTTGCAAGGCGAACTTGCTTCGCTGTTAAGCAAGTATTTCAAAGTGGAAATGCTCTAGATGCTGATGCCCTTGGGGCCGCAATGCCGCGCCCACTCCTCAAAGATGGCCCGCGATACAAAGATGGCCGTAAACATGGAGGCCACGATGCCCAGTCCCAGCGTTACGGCAAAGCCACGGATGGGCCCGGTGCCGAACTGGTACAGGATGACGGTCACAATGATGGACGTGAGGTTGGAGTCTGTAATGGAAATGGCCGCGCGGTCAAAACCTGCGCGCACGGCGGCAAGCGGCGTGAGACCCAGCCGTATTTCCTCGCGTATGCGTTCGTAGATCAGCACGTTTGCGTCAACCGCCATACCGATGGTCAAAACGATACCAGCGATGCCCGGCAGAGTCAGCGTTGCGCCAAAAGCGCCCATGCCCGCCATGACGATGAGCATGGTAAAGCAGAGCATGACGTCGGCGATGAGGCCGCTCAAACCATAGTAGATGCCGATGAACAGCACCACGCCAGCAGCACCCACCATGGCGGCATGAAGGCCGCTGTCGATGGCTTCCTGACCCAGCGAGGGGCCGACCGTGCGTTCTTCAAGCACGGAGACAGGCGCGGGCAGTGAGCCTGCGCGCAGCACAATGGCAAGATCCTGAGCTTCGGCAGTAGTGAAACTGCCCGAGATGCTGGCTTTGCCGCCGCCAATGCGTTCGCGGATGGACGGTGCGGAATACACCTTGCCGTCAAGCACAATAGCCATACGGCGGCCCACGCTTTCGCCAGTCACGCGTTCAAAGATGCGCGCGCCGCGGGCATTGAAATTCAGGGTCACGTACGACTGGTTCATATTGTCAAAGGCGGGCCGGGCATCCGACACGTCTTCGCCCGTGAGCATGGCGTCTTTTTCAACAGCGATGAGCGTTTCTTTCTGCTGCTGGCCGGGATTTTTCTCCAGCATGGGCAGCGCGATCACGCCGGGGGGCAGCACGGCCTTGCCGGGGTCAACGTCCTCGCGCACCAGATGGAACTCGAGGTGCGCGGTCTGGCCGATAACCTGCACGGCGCGGCGCGGGTCAGAAATACCCGGCAACTGCACCTGAATACGATTGCCGGCCTGCTTGCGGATATCGGGTTCGGCCACGCCGAACTGGTCAATACGGTTGCGGATGGTGCGCAGGGCCTGATCAAGCGAAAGGTCTTCGATGCGCTTGACTTCCGCCGGGCTGAAACGAGCCACATAGCGCAACTGCCCCGCTTCGCCAGCCTGGGGTTCGCCCACGCTCAACTGCGGAAAGTGACGGGCCAGCAGTTCGCGGAACTGCGGTTCGTTTTCTGCGCGCGGCAGCACAAATTCAAGAGCGGTGCCGCCCACCACGCGGGGGCGCAGCACGACAATCTTTTCATCTTCGGCCACGCGGCGCAAATCCTGCCCGGTCAGGGCCAGCGAATTGCTCACGGCCTTGGCAACGTCAACGCCAAGCGTCAGATGGATGCCGCCCTTGAGGTCAAGGCCGAGATTGATTTTGCTCGACGGCAGAACGCGCTCAAGAGCTGTTCCCAGATAGGGAACGCTGGGGAGCGCGTAAACAAGGGACAACACAAAAACCATGATGGCTATGGACAAGCGCCAGAGCAGACCCATCGTTCACCTTCCACACAACAGATTAAGCTTTGCCGCAACCGCGCGGCTATCCCTTGAGGGACAGCCGCAGGGCTACCGGCAAAGCCGGAAACTCCGAAGACCCGAAATCGGGCACGTCAAGAGGCAAAAGCCCTTGAGCCGATCCGGCAACCGCCAGTCCAGCTCATGGGCCATGCACTTTGCCCGCCTGGCAGAGGCAGACACAAGCCGCCAAAGCGACCTGCTACTTATCTTCCTTGGTGTCCTTGCCGCCCTTGACAGGCACAACGCCGCCGATGGCGCCGCGAGAAACGCGCACCTTGGCTTCGCCGCTCTCAAGAAGCACCTGTTCATCGTCGATCTCAAGAATACGGCCCAGCAGGCCGCTTGAGGTCATAACGTGGTCGCCGCGCTTGAGTTCGGCCAGCATCTGCTTGTGGGCCTTGGCCCGCTTCTGCTGGGGACGGATAAGCAGGAACCAGAAAATGACAAACATGACGATGAGGGGCAGAAACTGCATCAGCATTTCCTGTCCGCTGGCGGGAGCGGCCCCGGCCTGGGGAGTGCCCATGGCATAAGCTAAGGATTCAAACAAAACGCACCTCCATAGGGTGTGGGTATAGCATTAAAAAAGTACCGCCCGACATCGATACGGGCAAAACGTTGCCCGCGCCCGATTTTCGCGCAATGCCAGCCAATTTCTATATACGCTGCGGCGCAATCTTGCAAGCCTTTCCCGCCGCCACTTCGCTGGCAAAGGCTGCGGCAATGGCGGCCACGCGCTCGCGGCTTTCCATGTGCGTTGTTGGCAAATGCCCGCCGTTGGGGCTTGTTACCCGCAAAAGATGCAGACGCGCATCAGTCGCGCCGCACCGTTCAACCAGAAAACTGGAATTGAAAGGAGGGCATACGCTATCGCTGTAGAGCTGCACGGCGCAAAGCGGCCAAGATATATTGCCAAGAGCGGCCCGCACCCTCTTTTGCGCCTGCGTCAATTGTTGCAAGTGGCGGTAAGAGCACAGGGTTTCATGCCCTTGCCAGGGGGCAATGGCCCTGCTTGCCGCAGAACGTGACGGCACCCGCCGCACAGGCTGCAAACGGCACCACAGGGGCAGCAGGGCCATGCGCCAGTCTGCCAAAAAGAAGGGGATGCAAGCGCCACAAAAAAAGCGGCGTTGCCAGCAGGAGCAAACCCGCCGGAGCCGGAAGCCGCCCCTCGGCGGCCTCTGCGGCAATGTTCAGCGCCAGCAGCCCGCCCAGCGAATAGCCTGCCAGCAGCACTGGGCCGTCTGCATACTGGTCAAGATAAGCTGCGCGGGCGCAATCAAGCCACTGTGTATAAGAGCTTGCCAGATATTCTTCTTCAGAGGCGGCATGCCCCGGCAGCACCGGGCACACGGCAATATGCCCCGCAGCTTCAAGGGCATCGGCAACAGGCCGCACCTCAAAGGGGCTCCCTGCCAGACCGTGCAAGATCAGACACCGCATGCTGTTCACGCCATTCCATCCGCCGGGGCAAGAGCTCTTGCCAAGCGCGAGCCAGGGCGCTACACCTGAAATCTCGCGTCATTAATAGAAATATCACGCCAACCTGTCTGCGGAGAAACGCATGCGCCATTGCGATACATTGCTCCATGCCGCCTGCATCGTCACTCAGGACGAGCAGCGCCGCGTTATAGAAAAGGCATCTCTGGCCATCGACAAGGGTCTGGTTGCCGCAGTCGGCCCCACCGCCGAAATTACCCGGAACTGGCAGTCCGGCAACACCCTGCACCTCGAAAACATGCTCGTTCTGCCGGGCCTCGTCAACGCCCACACCCATGCGGCCATGACCTTTCTGCGCGGCCTTGCCGACGACATGCCGCTCATGGACTGGCTGAACCAGCGAATTTTCCCCGTGGAGCAAAAACTGACGCCGGAAATGGTGCGCCTCGGCAGCCTGCTTGGCTATGCGGAAATGCTGCGCACTGGCACCACCGCCTGCGTGGACATGTATCTTTTTGAAGCCTCGGTCTTTGAGGCCGCCGACACGGCAGGCTTGCGCTGTCTGGGCGGCGAGGCTGTTTTTGCCTTTCCTTCCGCAGCTTTTCCGGGGCCGGAGGCCGCGCTTGAAGCCACCCGCGCCCTGGCGGAAAAATACCGCGATCACGACCGCCTGCGCGTGGCCGTGAACCCGCACAGCGTCTACACCACCACGCCGGAGATCCTCGCCGCCTGCCGCGACCTCGCGCAGGAACTCGCCCTGCCCCTGCACATTCATCTGGCGGAAACCCCGTCAGAAACGCAAATATGCCTTTCTGCCCAGGGCAAAAGACCAACGGAATACTGCCGTGGCCTCGGCCTGCTCGACGTGCCCTGCACCCTTGCCCATGTGGTGGATGTGACCTCGGAGGAGCTTGACCTGCTGGCCCGGCAAAAGGCCGTGGTGGCCCACAATCCTTCCTCCAACATGAAGCTGGCCTCCGGCGCCGCCCCGGTAGCTGCCATGCTGGCGCGCGGCATGCATGTGGGCCTTGGCACCGATGGCGCTGCCAGCAACAACAGGCTGAACATGTTTTCAGAGATGGGCCGCGCGGCCCTGCTGCACAAGCTCACAGGGCTCGATCCCACACTGCTGCCTGCGGCGCAGGTGCTGGACATGGCGACCCTCGGCGGCGCAGCGGCCATGCACGATGAACGCCTTGGCTCGCTGGCCCCCGGCAAGGCAGCCGACTGCGTGGCCCTCGACCTTAACGAACCGAACCTGCAACCCATGTATAATGAAGTGTCGCACCTTGTGTACGCCGCAACGGGTATGGAAACCCGCATGACCATGGTGGGCGGCGAGGTGCTGTATCAAGACGGACGCTTTTCCCGCTTTGACTACCCCGCCCTGTGCGAGGAAATGCGCAACGTGCGCCGCTTTGTGCTTGAGGCGTCTGGCGCATAACCTTTTTTCATCTGTATATGTCAAAAGGCCGCCCCGAATCACGGAGCGGCCCTTTTCATTGGTAAGGCTCTATGTGTCTGCTACATGCCCAGGGCTTTTTTGCCAGCCTCGAGCACTGTAATAATCTTGTCCACATCATACACGCTGCCGCCCCAGGTGCCGCCGCTCACGGCCTGCAAGGCCGCCCACAGGCGGGTGTCGTCAGGCAGGGCAGGCGCGGGCTTGAGGCCGGGGTGGGTTTCACGCCCGGCAAGCACCTTGGCGCCTTCTTCCGGCGTGAGGGGATGCTGCGGGTCGGTGCCGATAAAGTTGACGCGGCCTTCCAGCTTGTTGCAGTCCACCACCATTTCCACAATATCGCCGTCGCGCAGCTTGGAAACAGGGCCGCCCACCAGTGCTTCCGGCCCGATAT
>JASGGT010000126.1:0-7561 GCA_047602655.1 Desulfovibrio sp.
CAGACAAGGCCACCTACGCCGCAAAAAAATTGGGCAGGAACAGATGCGTGTTCTATAAAGAAATGAATGGTGATGCACAGCCGGACGATCCTCCGCAATAATCATCTTCTCCACCCCTTTGCCCCGCCTGATAAAAACTGCCGCGCCCCGTATTCAACGGAGCGCGGCAGAACTACATTTCAGCCTATAAAGTGTGCTGAAACGCCTAGGCCCAGAGGATATTATCCGTTTCCAGCGGCGAGGCCTGCGCCGGATGCACTGGCATGATGCGTACTCCATATCTGTAGTGGCCGCTGAACGAAGGGATGTAGCTTGCGGTATAGCGCATGCCGTCCTGTCCGTTTTCTCCTGCTCTTGGTTCAAGCCGCAATATTTCCGGCTTGTCGCGGAAGCTGCCGTTGATGAGCGCCTGCCCGATCACAAGTTGCACCAGTATCTCCTGCGGCTTCATTTCGCCAAGATGCATGCGCAGTTGCACGCTCACGGGTTCGCCGCAGATCATGGTGTTGTTTTCCACGCCGCTGATGGTCAGTTCGTCCACCTTGACCGTGCCAAAACGCGCGGGCAAATCATTCTGCCAGGCGGCAAGGGCACGGCAGGCTTCCCAGTTGTTGTCGCGCAGCATGTTGCGTCTGCGCGCAGCCCGCAGATAAAACTGACGTATATAATCGTTGAGCATGCGGTTGCTGCTGTACATGGCCGTGAGGCTTTTGAGCGAACGCTTGGCCGTGGCAATCCATTCCAGGGGCAGGCCTTCAGCATTGCGCTCAAAATACAGGGGGACAACTGCATTTTCCAACAGTGAATACAGATCCTCGGCATCGGCATAGTCGTTCTGCTCGCTGCTGGGCAGTTCGGTAGAAACCACCGGGCCAATGGTCCATCCGTTCTGCCGGTTGTAGCCTTCGCACCACCAGCCGTCAGAAATACTCAGATTGATGCCGCCGTTGACGGGCAGTTTCATGCCGCTGGTGCCCGAAGCCTCGTGCGGCCTGCGCGGCGTGTTCAGCCATACATCACAGCCCTGCGCCATAATGCGCGACACGGCCAGACTGTAGTTTTCCACAAAGAATATGCGGCCCAGGAAGCGTTCGTCCCGGCACATGCGCAGCACTTCCTGAATCATGTTGATGCCCGCCTCGTCCGCGGGATGGGCCTTGCCTGAAAATACCAGCACCACTGGGCGATTGGTATTGCTGAGTATGCGGGCCAGCCTGTCCGGGTCTGCAAAAATCAGCGTGGCGCGCTTGTAGGGGGCAAATCTGCGGGCAAAGCCGATAATGAGGGTATCTGGTTTGAGCATGGATTCCATGTGCTTGCGGTCATCCGATGACAGATGGAACTTCTGGATAAATTCCGGAATCCGGCGGCGCAAATCATCAAGCAGGGCTTCCTTCTGGTGCATGCGGGCCGCCCAGAATGCCTCGTCTGGAATCTGGTCCACCCTGTCCCATACGCTGGAACCGGGAGGCGACTGCATCCAGCCTGAACCAAGATACTGGTGCAGCAGTTCGTGCATCCAGCTGCCCACGTAGGACGGCACATGAATACCATTGGTAACGTGCCCGATGGGCGTTTCCGCCACGGGCAGGCTTTTCCAGAGGTTGTTCCACATGTGGCGCGAAACAACACCGTGCAGACGACTCACGCCATTGGCCCAGCACGAATGCCGCAAAGCCAGCACAGTCATTTCAAATGAATTACTGTTGCCGCCCTCTATCTGCCCAAGCTGCACAAACTGCGACCATGACAAACCAAGATTGGCGGCGATGCCGCCGAAATACCGTTCCATCAGCTCCAGAGAAAACGATTCGTTGCCGGCAGGCACAGGCGTGTGCGTGGTGAACACTGTATTGGAGCGCACCCGCACAGTTGCCTCGGTATAGTTCATGCCCGTGCTCAGGCATTCCTGGAGGCGTTCCATGGCCATAAAGGCCGAATGCCCTTCATTCATATGAAACACGCTGGGCATTATGCGCATCGTGCGCAGCAGCCGCATGCCGCCCATGCCCAGCAGCATTTCCTGCAACAGGCGCACCTCGCGGTTGGCCTCATAGAGCTTGTCGGTAATGCGGCGGTCTTCGTCAGTATTGCGCCGGGTGTCCGTATCCATGAGGTACAGGGTTATGCGCCCCACAGCCAGTTTCCACACCCTGGCAAACAGCAGACGGCCCGGCAATTCAAGCTGCACATAGACCGGCTGGTTGTCCGCATCGTACACCATCGAAATGGGCATGAGGCCGAAATTGTTGACGGGATACTGGGCCACCTGCCGCCCATCGGCGTCTATATCCTGCCGGAAGTAGCCGTTTTTGTATAAAAGCCCCACGCCCACCAGGGGAATGGCCATATCCGAGGCAGACTTGAGATGATCGCCAGAGAGGACGCCCAGCCCGCCGGAATAAATGGGGATGGATTCGCTCAGGCCGTATTCTGTGGAAAAATAGGCAATGGGGGCTTCTGGCGTCACATCCGTGCTGAGGGAGCGGATTGGCTCTGCCATGTACGCGTCAAACTTGGCGACGACTTCCCGGTAAAGATTCATGTAATCTTCGTTTTCCAGCAGATCGCGGAAGCGCTCCGGGTCGGCCTGCTCCAGCATCCGCAGAGGATTACGCCAGCTTTCCCAATGGGAGGGGCTCAGGGCCATGAACAGGGCCTTGGCCTTGTCGTGCCAGCACCACCACACATTGCGGGCAATGTCGCGCAGGCGCGAAAGTTCTTCCGGCACCTCGGCAATGGCCATGATAGGCCGCAAAAATGGCGTGGCTGAACACGACGTGGAAAGCACCCTCGCCAGAGCCGCATGCCCGCAATCGCAGTTAATCCGCGTGGAGGCCTTTTTGAAGGCCATCTCAAAGGCCCTGACGTAGTTTTCAAAAAAGAACTGCCACGATGATTTTTCCGCCAGCGCACGCGCCTCCGCGCGCCATTGGGGCAAATCATCCACTGCGCAGGTGGCGGCGCGGATCAGATGCTCGTGCAGCACTGTGGCGCTCTGCTCAAAGTTCATGCCCCGGCGGGGCATGACGCATACGCCATTGGGCGCAGCGGCGCCCTCCTGCAGCTGCGTGCGCGCCCACATGCCAAAGCCTGAAAGGTCAGTGGTAAGGGTGGGTACGGACCAGGCCGCGCTTTCCTGCGGCGTATACCCCCATGGTTCGTACCAGGAGGGAAAGCAACCCACATCGCAGGCCGACATGACCTCATCGTAGGGCATATTCAAAAAGCCGTCTTCACCATTGAGCATGGCGGGCACAAAGATAACCTTGACCCTGTTTTCCGGCCTGTTGTTCAGGCCCAGCCGACGGCAGGCATTGAGAATCGGATCTTGCGGTGCATTCCAGGCAAAATGCGTGCAGATAAAGGGCAGGCCGTTGTCGTTGGCCTCGGGGTCGCCAGAAACAGCAGCGGCATTAACGCCCGTATGCCCGCCCATGACAAGGCACAGGGCCAGAATGGAAGCGTCCGTGCCCGCGAGGCTCTGCTCAAGCTTGGCCAGGGCATCAAGGAAAATATCCACGCCCTTGTTGTGCATTTCGTAGCGGCCGGAAATGGCGAAAATCCGGGTGTTGGCAGGCAGTTCGCAGCGTAAAAAGCGGTTGGATGCCTCCACTATGCGCGCACGGTGTTCTGTCGGGCGGGAGCGGTCTACGGAATAATCGGGGATAACCCGCATATCCAGACCGTTGGTGGTGATGACATCGGGCTGCCGCCCCAGCAGCACCGTAGATTCCTCCCCTGTGATGGGGCTGACGGTGGTGAACACGTCCGCCTCGCGCGCGCTGGCCCCCTCAAGCGACCACTTGGCCGTGATGTTCAGGGCTGCCGCTTCGTTGGCGGGATTGATGCTGCGCAGGTTGGAATAGATGTCCCGCCCGGTTCCGGCCATGGCCCGCCCGAGCATGGTGGCATGGGTGGTGAATACCGTGCCTATGCCGGGAGACAATTTTTTAAGCGAAAGCAGGCCCGCGCCGCACATCCATTCGTGGAACAGGGCAACGCTGCGGCCCTCAAGGGGTTCCACCCGGCTTTCATGAATGGCCGCGATAACCGCACTGCAAGCCGTGGCAAACATGACAGGCTCAATATAGTCCCACCCGCCGGAAAGCGAATCCACACCGTAATTTTTCCACAGATCGTACAAAAGCTGGTTGCTGGAATAACGCTTGGCAAAATCCACCAGAATGGCCTTGGGGCGACCCGGAATATTCCAGCGGCCCATGCGGCATTTGAGATCCTTTGTAGCAAACGCCAGACGGAGGGAATCCCAGAGATGCTCGTCCGTTTCTTCAAAGCCCACATTTTCCGCCAGGGAAGGGCCAAGAAGAAATAGTCCTCGCCGAACTGCTCCACGGCCTGCAAGGCCTTGCTGCTGACCACGGAGTAAATGCCGCCCACCTTGTTGCAGACTTCCCAACTGACTTCAAACAGTGTGACGGTATTGTTTTCAAAATTCATGGTTTCTCCTTATGGAAGGGCCGGATGGCTTACGCGGGTGCACCGGTGCCGGAACGAACATTGCTTTTGCGCACCCTGCGGGGCTTGAGTTCCTTGCCTGCCAGTTCTACGGCTTCAAGGCGCAGCTCAAAATCTGCCAACACATTCATATAGGTGATGTAAGCGTCATAGGGGCTGTCAAATGGGCTGGGTCTGTCCTGCCGCGGGCCGGAAAACCACTTGGTGGACATGTGCCGGAAATGGTCGGCTGTTTGCAGGCGCTCGTAATCGTGCAGCAGCATCTTGTCGCCGCTGGCGCTCACCCGGGCGGCCAGGCTGTAGAGCGTATGGATGGCGTCTTTCTGCATGTCGTTGCCAAGCCACGAGGTCAGATCGTGGCCGCTTTCTTCCCACGACACGAACTGGGGCACGTCCACCTCCCCGGCTGGGGCGCGCTTTCCGGCAATGGCGGCGGGTGTGGCAAATCTGAAGCGATTGTCGCGCAGCAAGGCCTCGGGCAGGGCCGACATAAAATCGAAGATACCCGAATCCTGCCCGTGACGCAGACCGAATATGTGAAAATCATTGTAGATATTGATCACATCCGCCTTATCGCCCAAGCTGTGGCACCACGAGGCGAACTTGTCGGCAGTGAGCGGCCAGTCGCTCCATCCCCTGTCGCCAAAACGCAGCCCCATGTCGTCAGAAAGGGCCGTATTGCGCAGCAAGAGGTTCATCTTGGGGCCGGAAACAGGACGGTAGACCCAGTTGGGGCTACGCCAGCCAAGTACCTGATCGGCACCCTCGGCCAGGGCGGTTTTAAAACCAAGCTGTTGCAAGGCTGCGGCAAGGTCGTTGTTAAACACGCATTCCGTATGCATGAAAGTGGTAGGCTTTTTGCCAAACAGTTTTTTGATGCGCGCACTTTGCGCCTTGACCTGCCTGTCAAATTCCTCGCGTGAATACAGAAAGGCCAGCGAATGCGCCGATGTTTCGGCGACAAATTCCACGCAGCCCGTTGCTGCGAGGGCGCACAGGCTTTCCGTAACTTCCGGGGTATACTGCTCAAAAAGATCCAGAGCGGTACCCGAAACGCACAGCGACACAGCAAACGCGCCTTCATGGCGGCGCACAAGCCTGAGCAGCATTTCTGCGGCTGGCAGATAGCACAGGCGCGCCGCGCGCAGCATGGTTTCGCAGTTGCGGTCATCATCTTCGTAAACGGAGCTCTGCCCCATATCGAAAACCGTGTAGCGGCGGAACTGGTAGGGCTCATGTATATTGAAACACAGACATAGCGCAGGCATCAGTGACCTCCAAGGACATCCCGGTAAATGGTCAGCAATTGGTCGGCGGCATTTTCCCATCGGATGGATTTCATTTCTTCGCGGCAGTTTTTCACCAGCTCGGCGGCAAGGCAGGGATAACGCAGCACGGCGCAGATTTTGTCGGCCATGTCGCGCGTATCCCAAAAATCGGCCTTGAGGGCGTGTTCCAGCACTTCTGAAACGCCCGACTGACGCGAAAGCAGCACTGGCACATCGTAAAGCATGGCCTCCAGCGGCGTTATGCCGAACGGTTCGGAAACTGAAGGCATGACGTAAAGGTCGCTGAGGGCGAACATGCGGTCCACATCCTCGCCGCGTAAAAATCCGGCAAAATGGAAGCGCCGCCCCATGCGCAACTGCCCTGCCCTGCGGATCAACGCTGGCAGCATGTCGCCGCTGCCAGCCATGAAAAAGCGGACATTGGGGATTTTTTGCAGCACAAGACGGGCGGCTTCCATGAAGTATTCTGGCCCCTTCTGGAATGTCACGCGGCCGAGGAACAGCACGCGCTTTTCATGCCGGATGCGTTGCGGCACAAGATAGCAGCGCCCGGCCTCATGCCGCGCAACGGCATTGTGCACTACCACCACCTTTTCTGGCGCTACGCCGTAGCGTTCAATGACGGTTTTTCGGGTCAGGCGGCTTACGGCCACAACCACATCGGCGGCGTTCAGCCCGGCTCGTTCTATGCCCGCCACCTGTTCGTTGATGTTCAGGCCGCTGCGGTCGTATTCCGTGGCGTGGATGTGCGCCACCAGAGGTTTTCAGTCAGCGCCCTGGCCATCACGCCCGCAGGATAGGTCATCCAGTCGTGCACATGGATGACGTCAAACCGCTCCTGCATGGCAATGGCGGCTGCCAGACGGCTGTAGCGCCGCACCTCGGTCGTAGATGGGCCCGTCGCCGCCGGACAGCTCAAAGGTGGCCTCGCTCTGGCGGCCAGCCCCGCCCGTGCGCGCGGCGGCAGTGCGCAAGCCTGCCGCATTGTCCGGCTCATGCCGCAGATTTTCCAGCGCTTCGGCGTAGCCCTGCGGCGTGAGGTAGGGAACAAGCGGGCTTTCCACGGGCAGGCAACGGATGCTGCTGGCCCAGAGTTCATGCCCGGCCTGCGTCATGTTCTCCGCAAGCTGTGGAGCCACAGGAGTGCCGGAGGCCCCCCGCAGGCGCAAAAAACTGTTCTGCCCGCTGCCGCCTTCCACACGGGGCAGCACAAAGATGATCTCCGCCCCTCTTTTCGCCAGAGCCTGGGTCATGCCAAAGCATGCCGTTCCCAGGCCTCCACTGATGTGGGGCGGAAATTCCCAGCCAAACATAAGCACTCGCATGGCCAAACCCTTATTCTTCACTGCCGGGCGCAGACACGCCCAGAGTCATGGTTGCCCTGCATACGCCGGTTTTGTCGCCGGACGCGGGATGGGCCAGACAATACGCCACCCTATGCTCCCAATGGGCGTAAACATCCGGCGCGGCCTTTTGCAGTTTTTTGAGCATGCGCAGGCACTCGGCCACGCTCCAGGCCTGGGCGGTGCAGCCGCCGGGATTATACGGCGGGGAACCGTCAAAAACTTCAGAAATGCTGCCGAGCCCGGCTTCACAAAGATGCTGGCAAAACAGGGGCGTAACCATATCAAGCAAACCCTGAACAGCGCCGTCCATATCCCAGGCCGTGTGCAGCAGCGCATCCGCATAATGGCCCAGCAGCCAGGGCCAGACAGTGCCCTGATGGTAGGCGGCATCGCGGCTTTCTCCATTGCCCTCGTACCTGCCTTTGTAGGCGGGAGAATCTGGGGCGA
>JASGGT010000127.1:0-7425 GCA_047602655.1 Desulfovibrio sp.
GTTTTTTCCCCTTTCTCTGGCGCAGCGGCTGCCAACAACCGCCGCGCCTGTCTGCCCTACACTTTCTGCCCATCCTGCCCGTCAAAAACATCCCTGGCGGCAAACAGGCCGTTCAACGCGGCGGGAAAACCCGCATACACGGCCATCTGCATAATGACCTCAAGTATTTCCTGACGGGTGCAGCCCACATGCAGGGCCGCCGCAATATGCACGCGCAGTTGCGGGGCAGCGTTGCCCATTGCCGTAAGGGCCGCCACAACGGCAATCTCCCTTTTTTTCAAATCCAGCCCCGGCCTCGAATAGATATCCCCGAACGGAAATTCCACAAGATAACGTGCAAAATCAGGGCAAATGGCCCGCACGCTTTCCAGCACTTCTTCCCCGCCGCGTCCGTCAACCTGTTCCAGCATGGCAAGCCCTGCGGCATAACGATCAGTCTGCATGACATTCTCCTGTGTAATGGCCTGGCTCAATGCCGTGGCCTGGTCAGACTTTTATGCCCATGCCCGCTCTTTGCCTCTTGCCTTTTTGGTGATACCTTTAAAGTATGGCTAACGACCTTTTTGACATCCCCGACTGGCGACTGCTGCGTTATTTTTCTGTAGTTGCAGAAGAAGGCAGCCTGCGCCGCGCCGCTGACAGGCTGTATATGACCCAGCCACCCTTGAGCCGCCATATGCGGCATCTGGAGGAAATGCTGGGCCTCACGCTGTTTGAGCGCCACAGCCGAGGGCTGACGCTCACAGAGGCCGGGCTGGCAGTGTTGCGCATTGCCCGCCCGGTACTGGAATCCCAGGACGCCGCAGGGTCGCGTTTGCGGAGGCTCGGGCATGGCAGGAGCAAACCGAAAGCCCCCTTGTCTGTTGGCCTGACAACAGCATTTGAACAGGGTGTTTTTGCGGGCTTCATAAAAAAGCTTGATACTCTCAACGGCAGCCCGGTGAGGTATGTGCGCCAGCCATCTCCTCAACTTGCGCGGGGAGTTCACCGTGGCAGGCTGAACGCGTCGCTGGTGGCTCTGCCGCTTGATGCAGCGGGCGTGCATGCTATCCCGCTGCCCTATGCAGAGCCGCTGCTGGCAGCATTGCCCGCAGCATGGCTTGCAGGCCTGCATCATGACAATCAGGAGCCGATACGCCTGCAAAATCTGAACGGCAGACCTCTTTTCTGGTTTCGACGAGAGAACAATCCCGCGTACTTTGACCATATGCGCGGTATTTTCACCCATATGGGCTTTACACCTGTTTATCTGGAAGAACCAGAAGAGCATGATGTGCTGCTGGCCCGCATTGCCCAAGGGGATGGTATGGGGATGCTGCCGCGTTCATTTTCCGCCATTGGGCGGAGAGGTGTTGTCTTTTGTCCCTTGGCGGAAGGGGAACTGCTGGAACTGCGCCTGGGCCTGGCGCTACAAATGGGTGGTTATTACGGCACGGACGGCAGTGCCGATCAGGAGGACGAGCCGGAGACGGCATCACAATTGCGACAGATCATTACCGAGGCCGCCCATTTTCTGGGCACGGCATAACCCCGTGCAAAAAAAAAGCCCGGCAGCCGAAGCCGCCGGGCCGAAAAGCCGCGCACAAAAAATTTACTGTTTTACCATCACCTTGGCTGGGCGGAGCAAGCGCTCGCCAAGCTTGAAACCCCGTTGCAGCACACGCGCCACAGAGTTGGGGGCAAAATCGGGGCGGTCTTCAAAACCCACGGCTTCATGCACATTGGGGTCAAATTCTTCGCCTTCCTCGCCGAGGGGCTTGAGGCCGTGCTTTTCCACCGCATCAAGCAACAGCTTGTGTGTCATGGCCACGCCCTGCAACATGTCCTTGCAGGCTTCGCTCTTGCTGCCGTAACGCAGGGCCAGATCAAGATTGTCGAGCGTGGGCAGCAGGTCGCCCAAGACCTTTTCAGCCGCGTAGCGCATCTGCTCTTCATGCTCGCGCGTGAGGCGCTTCTTGAAATTGTCCATTTCTGCGGCATTGCGCAGGCGCATTTCTGTCAGCTCCGCCTTGCAGCGTTCTTCAAGGCTTTCGGCTGAAGCCGCCTTGTCTGCCGGGGCAGTATCAGATTCCTGCGCAGAATCGGCAGCGGGATTCTTGCCCGCATTTTGACCGAACAGAATACCGTCTTCTTCAAGAAAACCATCTTCCGGTTTTTCGGGCTGGCATTCTGCCCGGTTTTCCGCATGGCCGCCCTGCTGACTGCCCTGCTGTCCGAATGAGTGGTTCATTTTATGACGCTGCATGCTTCCTCCTGAATCGACCCCGGCGGGGTCACGATGCTTTCCGTTAAGTAAGTATGCTTGTCCACCCTGTCAAGGCGCTGCCGTCACTGCAAAAAGTTTTGTTCCGGCCTCCACTGCTCCAGCACTTGCGCCAGTTGGCAGGCATCTGCGCCTCGACATTCTGCGGCGGCTTCTGTATATTGCGCGAACCAGAAGAGGAACAGCACTATGACATGCCGAATTTTGACGCTGCAACATGAACAGGAATGGCCCGCGCTGGCCCAATGGCTGCAAGGGCGGCACAACCCCGGCAACGGGGTGGAAAGCGCCGTAACCGACATTATCAACGCTGTGCGGCAAAAGGGCGACGATGCCCTTGTGGAGTACACGCGCAATTTTGACTGCCCTGACTTTGCCCCGCCCCTGCGCGTGAGCGAGCAGGAAATCGCCAAGGCGGCAGCCTCCGTTACCATTGAAAGCCGCGAAATCATCGGCGAGGCCGCAGCCAACATACGTTCTTTCCACGAAGCGCAGGTTGAGAAATCCTGGTTTCTCACCCGCCCGGACGGCAGCATCCTCGGCCAGCAGGTTACATCTGTTGACGCGGGCGGCCTGTATGTTCCCGGCGGTCAGGGCGGCAATACGCCCCTTGTTTCCAGCCTGCTCATGAGCGCCATACCCGCCCAGGTGGCCGGTGTGCCGCGCCTGGCCGTATTTACGCCGCCCCGCAAGGACGGCACGGTTAATCCGCACATTCTTGCCGCAGCACATCTACTTGATATTGATGAGGTTTACCGCGTTGGCGGGGCATGGTCCATTGCGGCCATGGCCTACGGCACGCAGACCATTCAGCCTGTGGATGTTATTGCCGGGCCGGGCAATATTTTTGTCACCACCGCCAAACGCTTTGTGCAGGGCACTGTGGGCATTGACATGATCGCCGGGCCGAGTGAAGTGCTCGTGCTGGCCGATTCTTCCGCCAACCCCGCATGGCTTGCCGCGGATATGCTTTCGCAGGCGGAGCACGATGCCCTGGCCTCGGCCATCTGCATCACCGACGATGCCCGTCTGGCCGATGCCCTCCAGCAGGAGCTGAAAAAGCAGTGCGCCGCCCTGCCCAGAGCCACCACCGCCGCCCGCGCGCTGGAAGACTGGAGCGCCATTGTGGTTACGCCCAATCTTTCCGTAGCTGTGGCGGTTGCCAACATGGTGGCCCCGGAGCACCTTGAACTGTGCACCCGCGACCCATGGGCCGTATTGCCCTTTATTCGCCATGCCGGGGCCGTATTCATGGGCCAGCACAGCCCCGAACCCGTGGGGGACTATTTTGCCGGGCCCAACCATGTGTTGCCCACACTGGGAACGGCGCGTTTTTCATCGGCTCTTTCGGTGCAGACCTTCTGCAAAAAGACCAGCATCGTGGCCGCTTCTTCAACCTTTTTACAGCAGAACATGCAGTCCATAGCCGCCCTTGCCCGGCTGGAAGGCCTGGAAGCCCACGCCCGCTCCGTTGAAGCGCGCGGGAAGAAATAGCAAGAGCCAGAGGAATCAGGAGCCATCATGAAAGTCGTGGTAAAAACCGAGATCAGCGCCTATCCCCTTCTTTCTCGCGGGAAAGTGCGCGACATCTATGATGTGGACGAAAAAACACTGCTCATTGTCACCACTGACCGCATGTCGGCCTTTGACGTGATCATGAACGAACCCATCCCCTACAAGGGCGTGATTCTTAACCAGATCACCCTGTTCTGGATGGAAAAGTTCAAGGACATCATCCCCAATCACTTGATTGAAAGCGATGTGAACCGCTTCCCCGCCGCTCTGGCACCCTGGAAGGACGAGCTTGAAGGCCGCGCCGTCATCGTGCGCAAGGCCAAGCCCCTGCCCGTGGAATGCATTGTGCGCGGCTACATCACCGGCTCCGGCTGGAAGGATTACAAGGCCACCGGCACACTGTGCGGCTACAAGCTGCCCGCCAACCTTCGCGAATCCGACAAGCTGGAACCTGCGCTGTTTACGCCCTCCACCAAGGCCGAACTGGGCCAGCACGATGAGAACATCAGCGTGGCTCAGGCAGCGGAACTGCTCGGTGCGGAAACCGCCGCCCAGGTTGAACGCACCACGCTTGCCATTTACGAGGCCGGGCGCACCTATGCCGCCGGGCGCGGCATCATCGTGGCCGACACCAAGTTTGAATTCGGCTTTATTGACGGCAAACTGCACCTCATTGACGAAGTGCTCACTCCTGATTCTTCCCGCTTCTGGCCCGCTGACCAGTATCAGCCCGGTCAAGGCCAGCCCAGCTTTGACAAGCAGTATCTGCGCGACTGGCTGGAAAAGCAGCCCTGGAACAAGCAGCCCCCGCCGCCCGCCCGTCCGGAAGAAAACATCAAGGCCACGGCGAACCGCTACCAGGAAGCTTACGACATCCTTACAAAGTAGAAAAATTGAGCGCGTCCGGTACAACAGTGCCGGGCGCGCCTTTGGCGTGGCAGCCTAGGTACTTTTTTCACAAAAGCGCCGGGCTGTACCATCGACCTGCCGTCCACTGTCCGACAGCGCCGTGTATATTGTGCGGCTTTTTTCGCCCAGGCGCGCGCTGCCGCTGTTCTGATACACTCTAGTGCCGACTCGTTCGGCTTGCATTGTTTTTTAGGAGGATCCATGCTGCTGCAAGGAAAGAAAGCTCTTATACTGGGTTTGGCCAATAATAGAAGTATCGCGTACGGCATTGCCAATGCCCTTAAGGAACAGGGCGCCCGCCTGGCGTTTAACTATGTGGGCGATGCCATCAAAAAACGCGTTGACCCCCTGAGCGAAGAGCTTGGCGGCGAATTCACCTTCCAGTGCGATGTGTGCGATGACGCGCAGATTCAGGCCGCCGCCGACCTCGTCAAAGAGAAATGGGGTGATCTGGATATTCTTGTGCACTCCGTGGCCTTTGCCAATCGCGAAGACCTGGGTGGCCGCTTTGTGGACACCTCCCGCGAGGGCTTCCGCCTTGCCATGGACGTTTCCGCCTACTCGCTCACGGGCGTCTGTCGCGCTTTTGAACCCCTGCTGCACGAGGGTTCTTCCATCATGACCATGACCTATCACGGTTCCACCAAGGTCATTCCCGGCTACAACGTCATGGGCGTCGCCAAGGCCGCCCTTGAGGCCTCCGTGCGCTACCTTGCCTGCGACTTCGGCACCAAGGGCATCCGCGTCAACGCCATCAGCGCTGGCCCCATCAAGACCCTTGCCGCTTCTGCTGTCTCCAGCATGAAGGATCTTTGCAACATTGTTGACCGCAACGCCCCGCTGCACCGCAACGTCACCACTGGCGACGTGGGCGGCACGGCCCTGTACCTCGCCTCTGACCTTGCCCACGCTGTGACGGGGCAGGTCATCTATGTGGACAGCGGCTTCAGCACCATAGGCGTCATGGGCTAACCCCCTGCGGGCAAACCACACAGAATGCGCGCTTGCGCAATGGCGCGGCCTCAGCAGCCTGATGCCGTCAGAAGGATCAGATCATGGACATCCTGACACTCAACGCTGTGGGTATTACCGTTATGGCGATGTTTGGCCTGTGGGCTTTTTATCGCGCCGCGCAGATCACCAAGAAAAAGCGCAAAGATAACGAGACCAAAAACAAGGACCGCAAAGACGATTAGCCAAGGCCGATCGGCAAGCAGCCCTGTTGATATATCTGCAAGGCCCACCCGGAATTCCGGGTGGGCCTTTGCTATGGCGGCTGGAGCTGTGGCCCGTTGCGCCGAAGTACTTTGCAGGGTGCCATTCGCTCTGAGCGTTTTGCAGCGCTGAGGGGCTTCGGCAGAGCCGATACTTTGTGCGGCCAGAGGAACGATGGGCACCTCGCATGGGGCGGCTGCATCCCCTACGACAATTTTTTTTGCAACAAACTGCCCTGATTCAATTTTTTCTCTTGCAATTCCTGAATGCCTGCTATATAGGTATTCGGCTTTGAGCGGTGCACAACACCGAATGGAGAGGTGTCCGAGCTGGTCTAAGGAGCACGATTGGAAATCGTGTGTACGTTAACAGCGTACCGGGAGTTCGAATCTCCCCCTCTCCGCCAGATTTCAAGGAGTTACTGGAAACAGTAACTCCTTTTTCTTTTATGGACGAAAACTCCCCGCTTAGCGGGGAGTTTTCGTCCATAAAAGAAATCAAACCATATATGCAACGTACGACATTCCAGCCGCACGTTAGCGACGACGCTGGCCGCAACCCTCATACAGTGAAAGAATCTTGAATATATCGTCATGATTCTCTGAGGACTCGCCGGACTCAATTTGTGCCCGTTGTTTGAGTATTTTTTCCGCCCTTTTCAAAAAGGCATCGGCACCTTTGGTCTTGTACGTCTCATCTTCCCCCAAGGTGATATTGACTGTCTTGCCATCGCCCACGGGTTCAATGGACATTTTCTGCCCATCATGAAAGGTAAAAATCTTTTCTTCCTTGCTTGTGAGAATATTTGTAACAAGGCGTAATTTATAATTCATACATACTCCAATTTTTTTCGATCTCAATCAATTATCATATCAACATAAGATTATGGTGTCTAAGCGAATAATAAAAAATAATTTTATAGCCTGTATCCCACTGATCCTCCTGATAATAGTTTTGTAAAAATTATAAATTTCCGCCAGAATCCAAATACTTTTAAAATAACATTCATTGACATTTTCCACACCTCGCCCTATGTTTCCACATCATTGATTGGGTATAGTAAATTTTTCGCCAGAGACTTTACATGGGTAAGGCTTCAAGCAGAAAGTCTACCTCCCCTTAACCCATTTGGAGTCTCACATGGCTACTTCTATTTATGTCGGTAATTTGTCCTGGTCTGCCACTCAGGACGGCGTTGAAGCTCTCTTCAAGCCCTACGGCGATGTTCTTTCCGTGAACCTGATTTCTGACCGCGAAACCGGCCGCGCCCGTGGCTTCGGTTTTGTTGAAATGGACGAAAGCAGCGCCATCAACGCCATCTCCGCTCTCGACGGCAAAGAAGTTGACGGCCGCGCCCTGCGCGTGAACAAGGCTGAACCCAAAAAGCCCGCCGCCCGCCGCTGGTAAGCCCAGTACGCATTTAGAATGCAGGAAGGCCGTGATTTTCACGGCCTTCTTTTTTTATCTGGCTTCAACTGCTGTTACGCGAAAAAGATTAAAAAATTGCCGTTGAATGCCCGCTA
>JASGGT010000128.1:0-7414 GCA_047602655.1 Desulfovibrio sp.
GTGTGCATGTTCCCGGCCTATCAGTCACTGTACGATTGGCCCGGAGCATGGGCTGCCATGTGGACTTTTGGCATCTGCGACAGACGGAGCAGGGCTGGCAGGGAGATATGGATGAACTGGCCGCGCTGCTGCGGCCCGACACCAAGGCCATTGTGCTCAATACGCCGAACAATCCCACGGGTTTTACCCTGAACCAGGAACAGACCGACAGGCTGTGCGAGTTGGCCCGCCAGCGTGGAGCCTGGATTTTCTGCGATGAAGTCTACCGGGGATTGGGCTGGAACGCGGCAAAAGCGGCGGCAGAGGGTGCCGCAGGGGCGCAGCAGGCTGGCGACAATGCGCCCTGGATTGCAGATGCGTACGAAAGGGGTATTTCTCTCGGTGTGCTCAGTAAGGCCTATGGTCTGCCAGGGTTGCGCGTGGGCTGGCTGGCCTGCCGGGACACCGCGCTGATGGAAGACGTTGCGCGCTACAAAAATTATCTGAGCATTTGCGGGGCAACGCCTTCGGAGGCGCTGGCCTTGGTGGCATTGCGGCACGGGGAGCATCTGCTGGCAAAAAACCGGGCTATTATCAGTGAAAACCTCAAGACCGCAGATGTTTTTTTTGACCGTCATGCCCGCCTGTTTACATATAACCGCCCTCAGGCTGGCCCCATTGGCTTTCCTCGCATACGGCTGAACGAACCAGTATGTGATTTTTGTGAAAGGCTGGCCCACGAAGCCGGGGTTTTGCTGCTGCCGGGTTCTGTGTACGGCATCAAGGAACCGTATTTCCGCATGGGCTATGGGCGCAAAACTTTTGCGGCCCACCTCGCCCGGTTTGAGGAATGGCTCGTTAAAAAGGGCCTTGTCTAAAAATGGTTTAAGATAGGCAGGACTTGCCCCGCCATAAGCAACAAACCCCGCTAGGACAAGCCTTGCGGGGTTTGTTTTCAGAATTGGGGAACAGGGCTGTCTTTTCCTGCGTTGACGGCATCAAGATACCGCGCCCAGGCTTCGCCAATGGTAAAAAGCTGTTCGCGGGGGATTGTCTCGCTGTCATACGTAATCAGAATGGAGCCGCTGACGCTGTTGCCCTCCACGGCATGCACTCCATTGATGGCTTCCATTTTCTCCCGGGCCAGTCGCAGCACGTTTTCGTGCCTCAGGGCTGGATGGCGTATGCGCACCCTGCCGTCTACAAAACTGCGCACATACCTAAGCAGATGGATGGCGTTCATAATGGAACTCCTCGCCGGGCAGACTTTTCGGCAGGTGGGGGCGCATGGCGTTAAGGGCAACACCAAGGGTGGTCAGGTTGTGCAGCAGGGCGGAAACTCCCGGCCCAAGCACCATGAACAGGCCTCCCATCAGGAACAGGCTGTTGAGGGTCATTGTGGCCACAAAGTTGCCATGAATGCGGCGCAAAGTGTGGTTGCCAAGCAGGCGGGCGCTGACCAGCCCCTCAAGGCTGGGATGGGTCAGCAGCACATTGGCCACTTCACGGGCCAGATCCGTGCCGTCGCTCATGGCAACGCCCACATGCGCTGCCGACAGGGCTGGGGCGTCATTGATGCCGTCGCCCACCATAAGCACCTTGCAGCCCTCTGCCGCCAGTTCCTGCACAATGCGGGCCTTGTCCGTGGGCAGCACCTGAGCGCGAAATTCCGTAATACCTACCTGCGCCGCCACGGCTCGCGCCGTGCGCTCGTCATCGCCCGTCAGCATGAGTACCCGGCGCATGCCAAGGCCGCGCATGGTCTCAACCACGCGTGCCGCTTCCGGGCGCAGGGGGTCTTCAATGGCTACCAGTCCGGCGGCATGCCCGTCTTCGCTCATGAACAGCAGGGAACGGCCAAGTTCTGTCTGCTGAACAATGGCTTCCGCAAGGGGCGAAAGGTCAACGCCTTCATCGTGTTCAATGTAGTGACGGCTTCCCACCCGCATTTTTTTGCCGTGCAGGGTGGAGGCGACGCCGTGCGCCACAACGTATTCCACCTGGGCGTGTTCTTCCGCGTGTTGCAGGTCTTCTTCCTCAGCCTTGCGCACAACGGCACGGGCCACAGGGTGGGGAAAATGTTCTTCAAGGCAGGCCATGATGCGCAGCACTTCATCCCGCTCAAAGCCTGGGGCCGGGATAACGTCCACAACCTTGGGGCTGGCCTGGGTGAGGGTGCCCGTTTTGTCGAAGACCAAGGTATCAGCCTCGCTCAGGGCCTCAAGGTAGCGGCCGCCCTTGATGGCAATGCCATGGCGCGCGCCTTCGCGCATGGAGGCCAGTACCGCCAGCGGCGTGGCGAGCTTGAGGGCGCACGAGTAATCCACCAGCAGTACGGAAGAAGCCCGGCGAAAATCGCGGGTGATCAGCCACACAAGCCCGGCAAGGCCAAAGGTAAAGGGCACGGCCAGATCAGCCAGCCGTTCAAACTTGCCTTGCACGCCCGCCTTGAGTGATTCGGACTCTTCAATAAATTTTACAACTTGCCGCAGGCGTGTGCCGTCACCCACATGGCGGGCGCGGATCACAAGCCGCCCTTCTTCAAGGGCTGTGCCGGCGTATACAGACGCCCCCTCAGTGCGGCGCACGCCAAGGGGTTCGCCAGTCATGGACGACTGGTTCACAAGGCCGCATCCCTCAGCAACCTCACCGTCAACCGGGATGGAGCCGCCAGCATGCACAACCACAAGGTCGCCCTCGCGCACCTGCGCCAGCGGAACGGAAACTTCGGTGCCGTCTACCAGCAGCCAGACGTTTTCCACATTCAGGGCAAGGCTTTCGGTCAGCGAAGCCATGGAACGGCGTCTTGTCCAGTCTTCAAGGGTTTCGCCCAGGCCAAGCAACAACGTGAGCATGCTGACAGTGCGGAAGTCGCCCATGATGAGCGATGCGCCAATAGCGGCAGCGTCAAGAACGTCAACGCTCAGGGTGCCGCGCAAAAGCGCGCCCAGACCTTTGAACAAGAAGGGCAGCGCGCCCATGACGCTGTTGAAAACGCGCAGGGCAAGCGGCAAAAAGGGGCGCACAAAAACGTAGCGTACCAGTGGCATAAGCCCCTGACCGGGCGAAAGAGCGCTTTCAAAGTGCTGCCCCTGAATGTCAAACTGAGCGCCAGCATCAGCCGCGCCCACCAGCAGGGTGAGGGCCGTGACGCGTGTTTCTTCGTTGTCATAAAAAATCAGCAGGCTGCCGATCAGGGCGTTGGCGCGCACTTCGGTGATACCCTCAAGCGATGCCAGTGCTCCAGCCAGGGCCTCGATGCGGCCTTCCCCGAGGCAGCTCGATGCGCGCACGCGCATTCTGCCGGATTCCGGCGTTGTGATGCCACGCAATTCATGAACAATAAAAAAACGCATGCGCGCTCCTTGAAGCGAGGCGGCCAGGGGCCGCACAGTCCTGAACGATCCTCTGCCTGCGCCAGAGGATGGAGAGTTTGTGTGCCGCCCGAGCATTCGGGCGGCACTGGCAGTTCAGCGTCAAAAAACAAGGCGCTGCAAAAACTGCGGGATTAGGCCTCGGCGGCGTCCTTGGAGGTCTTGCGCTTTTCAGCGGCAAGACGGGCCTCGGCGGTGAGGTCTTCCACATCTTCCTTGATGGCTTCAACCTTGCTCAGCAGGGCGTCTTTCACGTCCATGCCTCGGCTCAAAAGGTCAGTGGCCAGGGGCTTGAAATCCAGCTTGCCCTTGCTTACAGCCACCGCGCCGAGCACGCCAAGGGCTACGCCGCCCAAAAACCACAACCCGCACTTCATGCCTTCGTTCATTTTCCTTCTCCTTGCTCTTGTGTGTCCAGATTCGGTCAGCGATTCCAGCATGCGGCAGATGGCCGAATCGAGATAATAGTTCAGCTTCCGTCCGGTCGCACTCTTGCGGCCGGACGGTAAAGCTGGCAGATTTTCTGGATAGAATGCTAGATAAAAGCTAGCTGGATGCGCCGGAAAGGTCAACTTTGATAAAGTCGGCCTCGCTGTTGCGCAAGGAGATGGTTACGCCTGAAAGGCGCAAGGCGACAGGATCTTTAAGGGGTGCGCGGCCTACAATGGAGACCGTGGTGCCGGGGATAAGGCCCATGTCGCGGATGCGTTGGTTCATTTCGCCCAGGGCTTCAACGGCTGCAATCTTTCCCTGCTGTCCTACTTGCATCTGACGCAGATTGACAATCTGGCTCATGCGTGCACTCTCTATGTTTGATGCTGGTGGCAAATTTGTTCAATGGCTTTTAACCGTTCTGGATGGACAGGTTGGGTGTGTAACCCCTGCTGTTATCCACAGAACAACCTTGCCTTCATTACGGTTCTGTGTCAAGAGAAAAGAAAGTCGTTTTCAAATTTGATGACAGATCAGGGCGTTGGTCCTGCAACAAGGAGAGGCCATGTTTCCTCAATATGTAGCTCATTGCATGGAAGGCCGGGCGCGCTTGCGTCATCCGGCGCTGGGTGACCTTGCCGTGCGAAGCGCCGTGCAGACTGCGCTTGGCAAAGAGAAGGACGTGCTCGAGGTGCGCCCCGGCTCTGAATCCATGCTGCTGATTCTCAAGCCTGGCGTGGACCTTGCCAGCCTGTGCCAGCGCCTTGAACAGAGCGTGCCGGTTCTGACCCGTCCTCAGGCTGAGGTCGCCGCAGAGCAACGCGCTGTGGCGCGCGCCCGGCGGGGTGAGCAATGGCGCAGCAAGGGCAGCGACAAAAGTGCATCTGCAACCAAGGGATTTCCCTTGGGCGGCAGGGGCGACAAGAGAAATATTCTGGGCATTTCGCAGCGCAAGCTGGAGGTTAGGGCCATGCTGGGCGTGGCAGGGGTGTGTTTGGCCTCCGGCCTGTCCGGGCCAAAGCCGCTGCATCTGCTGGCGGGCCTTGCCTGGGCCTTGATGGCAAGCCGTCACGTATGGGTTCGGCGCAAGGCTGTTTAATGAAAATATCTGTTGACTCTGCGCGCTCCGCATGTGCGCGTTGCGCCGCTTTTGCAGGCAAGTGGCTGCTGACTGTTTTTGTCGCGGTGGCGGCCTTTGCCCTCGCGGCTCAGGCGCTCGCTCTGGTGCTGGCGGCTCTTGCTCTTCTGGTGATTGCCTTGTGCCTCGCCTCCATGTGCATGCCTGAAGAAAGCCGGGCTGTGTGGGCGTGGATGCGTGATACGCTGGGGCGCTGGAGCGCCGTGGCTGGAACAGATAAAGCGGACGCTGCGCAATCGCCAGATAACTCCGCGCAGAGTGAACCAGCCCGGGATGAACCAGCTCGAAATGCACCAGCGCAATCGGCAGGTGCCAGCCGGCAATGCCCGCAGGGCAGTGACCCCCAGCGGGAAGATGCGCCAAAGTAGACAGCGGCGCGCAGAAATAATTTAGAACCGCTATCGACTAGGGGCCACGGGTTCTGTTCTGGCGGCTGGTTTGCGGCTGGCGGTAATCTGTCCGTACATAGTCTTTTTTGCGGGCCAGCGTTGGGAACATAACTCAGTAACCTGCCTGACCTGTGGTCGCTCGTTTTGCAACTCTGGCTTTACTGTGTATCACACAGCAGCACACCCCCGCGATGGCACAATCTGCGGGGGTGTGCTGTTTTGCCGGGACGTTGAGGGTTCGCCCCGGTTAGAGTGCAATGCCGCTCCGGGCGGCCCTGCACCTGAAGTATCAGACCTGCGCGGTTTCGGCAGCGCCTTCGGGGGCGCTTTCCGTCTCGTGCCTGCCTGCAACAAGGTTGCGGTGTCCTTCAATTATTTTGTTGATGACTTCCGGTTCTGCCAGCGAAGTGGTGTCGCCAATGTCTTCGTAGCTGTCGCCAGCGATCTTGCGCAGCATGCGGCGAATGATCTTGCCCGAGGTTGTCTTGGGCATGGCGTCCACAAACTGGATGAATTCCGGGCTGGCAAGCGCGCCGATGTCGCGGCGTACGGCGTCGCGCAGTTTAACGCGCAGTTGCGCGCTCCACGGCACTTCATCCCGCGTGACCACATAGGCGTAGATGCCTTCGCCCTTGAGGGCATGGGGCATGGGCACCACTGCGGCTTCGCCCACTTCGGGGCAGGCAGCCAGTACGGCCTCGATTTCTGCCGTGGAGAGCCGATGCCCCGACACGTTGATGGAATCGTCCACGCGGCCCAGAATCCAGAAGTAGCCGTCCTGATCAACTTCTGCCGCATCGCCTGACGAATAGCAGCCGAAGCGCGAGAAGTAGGACTGGTACTTTTCTTCATCATTATACACGCCCTGCATCATGCCGGGCCAGGGGCGGCGGATGACCAGATGCCCGGCCTTGCTGCCCGCTTCGGCTTCATCCCCGTCGCGCGAGGCTGTGCCTATAACCGCAGCGTCAATGCCAGGCAGGGGCTTGGAGGCCGAGCCGGGCTTGAGCTTGGTGGCATAGGGCATGGGGGCGATCATGGCGCCGCCGGTTTCGGTCTGCCACCATGTGTCAACTATGGGCAGTTCGCCGCCGCCGATGTTCTTGTGGTACCACTGCCATGCTTCGGGGTTGATGGGCTCGCCCACGCTGCCGAGGATACGCAGGCTGCGCAGGTCGTAGCGCTCTGTCCAGGCCTCGTTCATACGCATGAGCGAGCGGATGACAGTAGGCGCAGTATAGAAGATGTTGACCCGGAAGTTCTCCACAATGCGCCAGTAGCGGTCAGGGTAGGGCCATGTGGGCACGCCCTCAAACATGAGCGTGGTGGCCCCAAGCGAAAGCGGCCCGTACACGCCATAGGTGTGGCCTGTGATCCAGCCCGCATCCGCCGTGCACCAGTACACGTCGTCATCGCGCATGTCGAAGCACCACTGCGTGGAGTGCGCCGCGTATGTGAGGTAGCCGCCCGTGGAGTGCATGACGCCCGTGGGCTTGCCCGTGCTGCCGCTGGTGTGCAGCAGAAAGAGCGTATCGTTGGCGTCCATGGGCTCGCAGGGGAAGTCCGGGTTAAGGGTAAAGTCATCAATCAGGTCATGCCACCACACATCGCGGTTGCGCTGCATGTTCACGCCGTCAATGCCGGCATGCTTGACCACAACCACGTGAGCCACCGAGGGGCATTTTTCGAGGATGGGGTCAAGATTGGCCTTGAGGGGTTTGAACTTGCCCCCGCGCACTGCCGCGTCGGCCGTGATGACGACGCGCGCCTTGCAACCCTGAATACGGCTGCGCACGCCGCCCTCCGCATAGCCGGAAAATATGGCCGTGTGGATGGCGCCAATGCGGGCGCAGGCCAGCATGGCAATAAAAAGTTCCGGAATCATGGGCATGTACAAGGCCACATGATCGCCCTTGCGGATGCGCAGCGAACTCAATGCATGAGCAACGCGGCACACTTCTGTATAGAGCATCTGGTAGGTGTAGCAGCGAACGTCTGTTTCTTTTTCGCCCTGCCAGATAAGCGCGGCCTTATTGCGCCGCCCCGAGATGAGATGCCTGTCGATACAGTTAAAGGAGGCATTCAGTTTGCCGCCTGTAAAC
>JASGGT010000129.1:0-7155 GCA_047602655.1 Desulfovibrio sp.
GAACGGCCTCGCGCAGAAGCTTGACGCTGGTTTCGCCGCTCTGGGCCAGCTTTTGGGCGTAGAGCAGGGCCTTGCGGATTTCCGGAGCGTGGGCGCGTTCGTCCTGGCTGAGGTAGACGTTGCGCGAGGAAAGGGCCAGGCCGTCAGCTTCGCGCACGGTTTCGCGGGTTTCAATGCGCACGGGCACATCAAGGTCGCGCACCATGCGGCGCAAAATGGCCTGCTGCTGCCAGTCCTTCTGCCCAAACACGGCAACATCCGCGCCGGTCAGCATAAAGAGCTTGAGCACCACGGTGCATACGCCGCGAAAGTGCACAGGCCGCGTGAGGCCGCACAGGCCCCGGGAAAGTTCGGGAACTTCCACCCAGGTGGCGTGGTCTTGCGCGTACATGGTTTCGGGCTGCGGCATGAACAGCGCGTCCGCCCCATGACTGCGGGCAATATCCGCATCGCGCTCGGCATTGCGGGGATATGCTTCCAGATCCTCGCCAGGGCCAAACTGGGTAGGGTTGACAAAAAGGCTCACCACCAGGCGTTTCGCCTGCGTGCGGGCAAAGGCCATGAGGTCTTCGTGCCCCTGATGGTAGTAGCCCATGGTAGGCACCAGAGCTATATCGTCTCCGGCGCGGTGCCAGGCCTTGCATTGGGCCGCCAACTCTTGGGGATTTGTGAATATCTGCATATCAAGGTATTGTGATATTGTTTGTGAAGGCTCTTTTATACACGCGAGGCAGCCGCTTGTAAAGAAAGACCTTGGCAAAGGCAGAAATGCAAGTGGGGTGGAAGGCTTGACCCTGGGTGTTGCTGTGGGCATAACAACCAATGGGGGTATTCATGCTGAAACCGTTTTATCAGGGCAAACTGGACACTTTTTGCGCAATCTATGCAGTGCTCAACGGCTTGCGGCTGACCCACACCATCAGGGTTCTCAAGGCGCGCGACATTCTTAACGAAACCCTGATGGGGCTTGCGGCCTCGCCGGAAGCCTTCCGTGCCGTGCTGGAGCAGGAAACTGACTATTGCGGGCTGGTTGACGGCATGCTGCGCATCCAGAGCCGCTCCTTTCCGCTGGAAGTGCGCCAGCCCTTCTCAGAAGAGGACGACCCCTCTGTGGATCAGGTGTGGGAATGTTGCCGCACATGGCTTGCGCCGGGCAGCGGCAGGGCTGTGATCTTCCGTTTTCTGCGCCACCTCACCCCTGATGGTCCGCCTGTGAACCGCCACTGGACCACTGCTGACTCGCTGACCGACGACGTGCTGCATCTTTTTGATTGCAGTCACGAGGCAGAAGCCATCCTGAACGTGAACAAGGACAGCTTTGTGACCCGTGCGGACGACGTCCGCGAAGGCAAGCTGCTGTATATCCAGCCGCACACCATCCGCCTGCTGCGTCTGCCCCTGTAAACAGCGCAATCCGGCCAAAAAACAGCCAAAGAACCCGGCCCAAAATTCGGCCCCAAAATTCGATCAGATCAGCCGGGCCGAGGCGGCCCGACCAGTACGGCTTAACGCTGACGGATGAAGGCAGCAGCGCATGTCTGCGCGCTGCTACGTGCCGGAACTCGTGTCTTGACCTTTGAATATATACATTTTCAAGGATAATCCGCTCTGAAACGGAGCTGGCCGGAGGGCGGCAGGCTGGAAGGAGAGAATCCGGGAACGCGCGGAGCGGGGCGGCGGGAATCAGTATTCTTTCATGGGGGCTTCCGTGCTTATGGGCAGCCCCAGGCGGATGGCGTCTTCCTTCAGCTGCGGATGCACCCAGAAGGCTTTTTCCTGCACAAAGCTGAGTACCTCAAACTCCGCCGTATCCACCGGCCGGGAATAATAGAAACCCTGAGCGCAGTTGCAGCCGCTGTTGAGCAAAAAGCGGGCGTGTTCCTTGGTTTCCACACCTTCTGCCACAATGGACATGTCAAGGTCCCGCGCCAGGGCGATGGTGTTGCGGGCCACAATCTGGCCGCGCTTGTTGGTGGTGCCGTCGCTGATGAAGGCCCTGTCAAGCTTGACCACGTTGAAGGGCAGATCGCGCAACGTGCTCAGGGATGAATAGCCTGTCCCAAAATCGTCCATGGAAAAAACAAATCCTGCCGCCCGCAGTTCGTTCATCAGGCGTTTCAGCCTTGGTTCATTGGCAAAAAAGGCGCTCTCGGTCAGTTCCAGCTCAAGCATGTGGCGGGGCAGACTGTACTTGTTCATGAGGCTGACGAGCTTGTTGGGCAGGTCGTCATCGTTAAAATGCAGCCGCGACATGTTTACGGAGATGGGCATTGGCTCGTATTGCTTGTCGAGCCATGAGCGCAGTGTCTGGCAGGTCTGATCCCAGATATACGAGTCCAGCCGCACGATAAAGCCGTTGCGCTCAAACAAAGGAACAAAGCGTCCGGGCAGGATAAGCCCGTCTGTGGGGTGCTGCCAGCGCACCAGTGCTTCTGCGCCCACAATGCGCCCGCTGGAAATCTGCACCTTGGGTTGCAGAAAAAGCCTGAACTGGTGTTTTTCCAGCGCTTCGTACATCTGGTCAGTGATGTAACTTTCATCGTGCAGGCGTTTGCGCAGGGCATCATCGTAAAAGGCAAAATTGACAATATCGCTGCCCTTGACCGTCTTCTGGGCCAGATAGGCCCAGTCGCACAGGATGTGAGCCGGGGTGCGGGAGTTCTCCACAGGGCAGATGCCAAAGAACAGCTTGACCCGAAAGGTGTCGGAATAGTGATCCAGACGCAGAGAAAGATTCTGGATGAATTGTAGCGTCCGTTCGGAACCGCCTGTGAGACAGACGGCAAAAACATCGGCGGTGAGCCGGGCAAAGATTTCCTTTTCAGGCATGAGGCGTTGGCGGATCAGGCGGGCAATGCCACGCAGCAGGCGGTTGCCCTCTTCAAGCCCGAAAGATTCGTTGATGGCCTTGAACCCGGCCACGTCAAAGCGCAGTACGCAGTACTGCTCATTGGGCCGATTTTTGATGAGCTTGTCTATTTTTTCAAAAAATGTCTGGGTGTTGAAAGCGCCCGTGAGGGGGTCGTGCTCTGCGCGCAGGCGCAGGGCCTGCTCGGTGCGCGTGGCGGCGTCCACATCGTTGAGAGTGCCGATGTAGCGTTCTTCAGACTCCCCATCGTCAAGCTTGGTGTAGGTGATCTTGCACCAGATGTACTGGCCGTCGCGGCGGCGCAGGCGAACGGTCATTTCGCCCGAGCGGATACCCAGGGCAAGACGCGCCAGACAGGTGTCAAAGGGCTCCATGTCGCCAGCGTAGAGAACATCGTCTTCACGCCATACATCAAAGGGGTTGCGCCCGTCGTATTCACCCGCCAGCAATTCGGGAATCCTCTGGCTCAGATAGGTCAGATCTGTGCCGCTCCATTCAAAAACCAGGGTGCGGGTGTGGTCCACCACTGCCTTGTAACGCAGGGCATCCAGCTTTTGCCGGCGCAGCATTTCGTTTTCATGGGCAATATCGGCCGCAATCTTGTGGTTTTCAATGTCTTCGGTGCAGACGAGATAGGTTTGCGCGCCGTGTTCTGATAATGGAAATGCGATAATGCGCACCCAGCGGTACGCACCGGCGATACTTTTTTGCGCGCATCCTCCGCGGCAAAAATGGGCGTAAGGGTCAGCCGCTGGCGCAGGTTTTCCTGGGTAAAAAGTGCGGCAACGCGCTGTGCGTCGTCCGGATGTATCCGCTCGGCGATGTCATGCTGGAGCGTGTCGGCCAGCGGCAAGCCCGAAGGGAGGGGAGCAAAATGACCATCTCTGTGGTACAGTTCGCGGCAGGAATTCTTTTCAAAATCTATAAGGAAAATATCGTCATAAACGCTCTGCAAGGCCTGCGAGAGGTATATCTCCGGCGGGGCTTCAACCGGCGTTGCATCGCCTGATTGTGTGGTCGATATATGCTAGGGTTCGCAGGGTCCGCGATTTTCATATTTGTGTTCCGCCTTGCGGCATTACATTCGTGTATTAGCCTGTTAGACAACAAATTAGGTCTAGCATCTGTGTTATCGTTTTGCAAATTTGCAGGTCCGGGCATGCCCTGTTTGAAGCAAGGGAATGGCCCTCAATGATGACAAGCGCCCCGCCCCTCTGTATTGTGCCCCCATGACACGAGCTATTTTTTCCAATTCCCTGAAAGTATGGTCGCTGAGTCTTGGCTGCCCCAAAAACCGTGTGGACAGTGAGCGCCTGCTCGGTTCGCTTGGGGTCGCCGTGCAACATGTGGAGCACATGGGCAAGGCGCGTCTGGTTTTCATCAATACCTGCGGCTTTATCGACCCTGCCGTGCGTGAATCCGTTCGCGCGGTTGTGGACGCCATCCAGCGGCTTGAAAAGTGTAAGGTCAAGCCTCTGCTGGCTGTTGGCGGCTGTATGGTGGGGCGTTATGGCGCTGCCGATCTGGCAGCGGAACTGCCGGAGGTGGACGTGTGGCTGCCCACGGGTGATCTGCCGCGCTGGCCAGCCATGCTGGCAGCGGCCCTGAACCTGCCCGAGCCGCCTGCCCGTATCCCCGGCGGCGGCAGATTGCTTTCTACCGGCCCTTCATATGCATGGCTCAAGGTGGGTGAGGGGTGCAGGCACAAGTGCGCGTTTTGCACCATTCCTTCCATTCGGGGCGGACTTAAATCGCTGACCGCCGATGATATCGCCGATGAAGCCAGGGCGCTGCTGGCCCTGGGAGTGCGCGAGCTTGATCTTGTGGCGCAGGATCTGACCTCCTGGGGTGTTGACCTTGGGCTCAAGCACGGCCTGCCCAGCCTGCTTGAAAAGCTGGTGGGGCTTGAGGGCCTCGCCTGGCTGCGCCTGCTCTACCTGTACCCCACTGGCGTGACGCCGGAGCTTTTGCGCTTTATCCGGGATTGCGGCGCGCCCCTGTTGCCCTATTTTGATATTCCCCTCCAGCACGCTCACCCTGATGTGCTGTCGCGCATGGGGAGGCCTTTTGCGGGCGATCCCCGCCGCGTGCTGGATACGGTGCGTTCCGTGCTGCCCCATGCGGCCTTGCGCACCACCTTTATTGTTGGCTACCCCGGCGAAACAGAAGAGCATTTTGAAAGCCTGTGCCGCTTTGTGGAAGAAAGCCGTTTTCAGCATGTGGGCGTGTTTGCCTACCATGCAGAAGACGGCACCGTGGCGGCAACGCTGCCCGATCAGGTGCCGGATGAGGTCAAGCAGTGGCGCAGGGATTCTCTTATGGAAATTCAGGCCGACATCAGCAACGAGCTGCTTTCCGCGCAGGTGGGCAGCCGCATGCAGGTGCTGGTGGACGCTCCGCATCCCGAATGGCCGGGGCTGCACAGCGGACGCGTGTGGTTTCAGGCGCCGGAGGTGGACGGTATCACCTACGTGAGCGGGCCGGGCGTTGCGCCCGGAGCGCTTGTGGAATGCGATATAGTGGAAAATACGGATTATGATCTGACTGCGCTGGCCTGAGCTGACGCCTTTGTGCACATAACACCCCCGCCGGAAGAAACGTCTCCGCAGCAAAATATCCCCGAAGGGCGAACCCTTCGGGGATATTTTGGGATACGTGCTAAAGCACGCCCTCAACCAGCGTTAGCCGCCGATAAGCTGCATGGCCATCTTGGGCATGCTGTTGGCCTGCGAGAGCATGGCCACAGACGACTGGGTGAGGATCTGATTGCGGACGAACTGCGTCATTTCCGTGGCCACGTCCACGTCGGAAATGCGGGATTCAGCCGCCTGCAAGTTTTCAGCCTGGGTGGTGAGGTTGGAGACGGTGTTCTCCAGCCGGTTCTGCAACGCGCCCAGGTGCGCCCGGATCTTGTCCTTGGAAACCACCGCGTTGGTGATGGCCACCAGAGCCTTCTGCGCCGCTTCCTGAGTGGAAATGGTGGCGCCGTCGCGACCAGCAGTCGTCTCATTGCCTACACCGAGGGCAGAAGCGGTGCTCGTGCCGATCTGGATGTAGTAATAGTCTTCCGCCGAGTCGTTGGCAGTACCGAAGTGGATCTTCATCTTGCCGGTGGAGGTCATCTTGTTGCCCACGTGCGAGTCACCGGACAGATTGCCGTCCAGCAGGTGGATGCCGTTGAAGTCCGTGGCGTTGGCGATTCGGGTAATTTCCGATGCCATGGCCTGGTACTCCGATTCGATCATCAGACGCTGGGTGGAGTCGTAGGTACCGGTGGAAGCCTGTTCGGCCAGTTCCTTCATACGGGTCAGCTTTTCGTCGATGACGCCCAGGGCGCCGTCGGCTGTCTGAATGAGGGAAATGGCGTCGTTGGCATTACGCACGCCCTGTTGCAACGCCTTGATATCCGTACGCATCAATTCGCGAATGGCGAGGCCAGCGGCATCGTCAGCGGCGGAGTTCACGCGCAAACCTGTGGACAGACGCTCGGTCGAAGTCTTCAGGTCACCGTAGTGGGAGGTCAAGTTGTTGGCAACATTGGAAGCCATTGAGTTGTGATTGATATACATGACATTCCTCCATGAATGTTCTGTCTGCCCGGCGGCGCACTATGCGCGCCCGCGTCCATGCGGACTGCCGCCGTTCATCCCGCGAGGAGCGGGGAAAGAGTTACCAAAAGCCAGACTGGTATCGGCCTGAACCGACCTGGGCTGGCAGCCCTAAACAACAGGCGCTGTTGCCGTTCTGATTCGTGGCTTCAGAGGGCAATATTTGCCTGAAAACCTGCACTCCGTTTACAGCAGGATTCATGCCAGAAATCGCGGCATCATGCGTCAATAAGCTGGCAGCTGATGCTCCAATGGCAGGATGTTGTGTCCCTTGCAGTAAAAAATATACGAATATCTATATGATGCGAATTTTTAGGGCAGGCAGCTGCGAACAATATTCTTTGCCTGTCCACGGATGTTCAGTTCACGGCGAGCTCTGACAGAACAGGTGCGGGCATCCCGTGTTTTTTGAACGATGAAGAAATGTTGGCAGGCAAGCGTGCTAGAGCTGGAGCGCAAGGTGGAAATGGGGGAAATAAAGGGCTGCACATTTTGAAAAACTGCTGCAGCTGCTGTGCCGGTGCAGAATTTTTCGATGCTCAGAAGATCGCAGGGCGTAAAAAAGCCGGGTCGCGTACGACCCGGCTTTCATCAGAAACTTGTTGGTTGTGGCCTTAAAGCTCTCCCCAGCCTCTTGGCCGGTCCTGGGCTATTGCCCTCCACCACCTGGTTTTGCCG
>JASGGT010000130.1:0-7063 GCA_047602655.1 Desulfovibrio sp.
CTGGATGGCTGACTTTGGCAATTCTAGGCCGCTCAATAATGCTGGTTCCGGCACCCTAGGAATTGCCTGTGCTTTGCCTTTTTGTCGGACTAAGTCTTCTGACCCATGCGGCCTAACGCAAAAAGGCCGGGTTGCCCCGGCCAGTTTTGCGCTTGTAATAATTGCCGCCTACTTCACAACAATCAGATCATATTCACGAGTGCCAAGGCCGATTTTTTCGGCATGTTCCATACAGGTGCGCCACTCGGATTCAGGGCCGGAATTTTTAAAGTGGTCGTGGTGATCCACAAATCCTTTTTTCGCAAGATTTTCCGCAAGCTGACTGCCCGGCAGGGGCTTTGCCTTCATGCAGGCGTCCACGCAGGCCTGATCAAGGGCCAACGGGTCAAACGAGGCGAACATGCCGATATTGGGCAGGATGGGCGCGTCGTTTTCGCCATGGCAATCGCAGTTGGGTGACACATCCACAATCAGCGAAATATGAAAATGCGGGCGACCGTCCAGCACGGCCTTGGTGTATTCCGCCATCTTATAGTTGAGCATTTCAATAGCTGCATCATGCGCGAAAGAAATGGCGTCAAAATTACACGCGCCCAGGCAGCGCCCACAGCCTACACAGTTGTTGTGGTCGACAGTGGTTTTCTTGGTTTCTGCTGAATAGTGCAAGGCATCATTGGCGCACTGCTTGATGCAGGCCTTGCAGCCAACGCACAGCGATTCGTTGATATTGGCCTGACCGTTGCTGTGCTGCTCCGTTTTGCCCGCGCGGGAGCCGCACCCCATGCCGATGTTTTTGATGGCTCCGCCAAAGCCGGTCATTTCATGCCCCTTGAAGTGGGTGAGGCTGATGAAAATATCGGCGTCCATAACAGCACGGCCAATCTTGGCTTCCTTGACATATTCGCCGCCAGCGACTGGCACCAGGGCTTCGTCCGTGCCCTTGAGGCCATCGCCAATGATGATGGGGCAATTCACCGTAAGGGGCGTAAAGCCGTTCTGCCACGCGCATTCCAGGTGCTCGAGCGCATTTTTGCGGCTACCGGGATACATGGTGTTGCAGTCGGTCAAAAAAGGTTTGCCTCCAAGATCTTTGACCATATCAACAACCGCGCGCGCATAGTTTGGCCGCAAATAGCTGATATTGCCAAGCTCACCAAAGTGCAGTTTGATAGCTACAAAGCGGCCCTTCATATCAATGTGGCCGATGCCCGCTTTTTTGATCATTTTTTTCAGTTTGGTGGGCAAGCCATCGCCAAAAGCCTTGGTGCGAAAATCCGTAAAATACACCTTTGCTTTTTCCATGAATATTCACCTTTGTGTTTAGCTATATGGGCCGGAAACATTTATTTGCACAGCAATGTCGGCCAGAACTGCGGCAACAAGCCTGCTGTTGCCCTATGGGCAATCGCGCCGCCAGTGCTTTCCGCCATACAGAGAATACTGCTCAGGCAGGAGCTTGCCAAGAGCTGACAATCCATACTCCGCCTATCTCAATACCCCTGACAAGAAGCGGGGCGCTAGTACAATTCTCTTTTTTGTTTGCCTAATCCTGCAAAAAATATAGTGCTAGATTTGTATCCGTTGTCCAAGCCGCATTCCCGGGTATTCGTGGCAAAGAAATCTGCTTGACAAATTATACGACCGGTCTAATGATGAGCGCACGAGAAGAAGGAAATATCTCTTCCTGCATTGGCGGCATGTTGGTGCTGTTTTTTGCAAATTTTTTCCTCCCCAAGCTGTTCCGGCCGCTTTTTTGAATCCAGTCACATGGCCTTCTGGCCGCAGTCAATAATCACCCCAATAAGGATTGATCCATGGAAAGGAAAAAGATTGTTGTTGCCGATTACGCCAAAAATATTCTTGAGGCCCTCCCCAAGGGGATTCTGCTCACGTCAAAAGCCGACAACAAGGTCAACAGCATGACCATTGGCTGGGGAACCCTTGGCATTGACTGGTCCACCCAGATATTTGTGGCCTATGTGCGTGAGCACCGCTTTACAAGAGAATTGCTGTATAGAAATCCCGAATTCACGTTAAATGTGCCCTTTGGCGAATACAACAAAAAAATTCTCGGCGTTTGCGGCTCCAAATGTGGGCGCAACCTGAACAAGATTTCTGAAGCTGGCCTGACCCTTGTGGATTCAGAACTTGTTTCTGTGCCCGCCATCAAGGAGCTGCCCCTCACCCTTGAGTGCAAGATCGTGTACAAGCAGAAGCAGGATCTCCCCAGCCTGATCACCGAATACCAGTCAAAGTTTTACCCTCAGGATGTTGACGGCTCCGCAGTTGGAGCAAACCGGGATGCGCACATCGCCTATTATGGCGAAATTGTCAGCGCATACATTCTGCAATAAGTTTGAGCGTTGCGGCATACTAGACCAGATTAACTTTGAACTGCTTCACATTTCAAAGTTGCCATTCTGTCGAAAAATATGATTTTCGGCAAAATCCACGATATGTTATGGCACGCTGCATTCTTGTGCAGCGTTAGAGCATGTACACTTTTTCAAAGGTAAAATGCTCTGGCCAGGAGGTTCCCATGAAGGAGATTTTCCACAGGGTCAGCGTGCGCAGGTTTGAAAACCGCGCTGTTGAAGGCGACAAGGTCGAGCAGGTACTGCGCGCCGCCATGGCCGCGCCCTCTGCGGGCAATCAGCAGCCGTGGGATTTTTATGTGGTGACATCCAGAGAAAAACTGCAAGCCCTCTCGCAGGTCAGCCCCTACGCCGGCTGCGCGGCGGATGCCCCCTGGCCATTGAGGCTGCCTATCCGCAGGAGGGCTGCCGATTCCCCCAATATGCGCAGATTGATCTTGCCATAGCCATGCAAAACCTCTGGCTGGCGGTGGATTCGCTGGGTTTGGGCGGCGTGTGGCTTGGTGTGGCCCCAGACGAAGACCGAATGGAAAAGGTAGAAAAAATTCTGCCTGTGGCAGCAGGTCAAAGGGCCTTTGCCATCTTCCCCCTGGGTTATCCTGCCGAGCAAAAAACGCAGCAGGACAGATTCAGGGCGGAGCGCATCCACTACATAAATAATCCTTGCATCTTCGGCATTCTTGCGCATTCCCGCCGGGGCCAAGACCATGGCCAAGGCTACAAAAAACGCCCTGTTCCCGTTTTGATGGGGAGCCGGGCGTTTTTATTCGCACATGCGGCATCGGTACCGGTCGTAACCAGTAGTACTTTTTTCTGCGTGTTCATAAGAATGCTCGCTGTGCATGTACTGCATGAGTTGAGATGCCGCACGACAGTTTAGCCTGCTGTCAGACGTTGTGAACCCGTTCACAAATTGTTTCAGTGGCTCGGGCGAGCGCATGACCTTTGCCCGCAAAATGGCTCCCTCCCAACCAGAGAGAAGAAAGCCTGCAAGCGATTGCGGATCAAGCCCAGGATTAAGTTCGCCAGCCCGCTGTGCTTCTTGCAGGCACTTGGTAAAAAGTCCGAGCCATTCGTGGAAGACTTCTTCCAGGCGGTTCCTGAAGCGTTCGCTCTGCGCGGCCAGCTCCTGCCCAAGATTGCCGATGAGGCACCCCTTGCTGAAGTTGTCCTGCACCGTATGTTCAATGCTTTCTTCAAGGTACCTGCGGATACGCTGGAGCGGAGCCAGCGTTTCGTCATCAAGGTAGCCGTGCAGTTTTTTTGTATAGTTTTCTGCAAAGAGGTTGATAACCTCGATACCGAAGTTTTCCTTGGTGCCAAAATGGTGATAGAACGAGCCTTTCGGCACGCCCGCAGCCTTGAGTATGGCGTCTATGCCTGTGGCGTTGAAGCCGGAAACAGCGACTATTTCAACACCGACAGCAATGATTTTTTCTCGTGCGCTTTCTTTCATGACTAAAAAATTAGACCGGTCTGATAGTGATGTCAATATCTGCCGTACGGGGTGTTATGGCCGCACTCCGCAAACTGCGCGGGGCCAGCGCGAGGGGCAAAGCGGCCGCACGCTGCTGAAGCGCCCGCGCACAACGCCATTATGCGCTTGCGAACAGCTTGGGATTACGAAGATCAGGCAGAGAAGATGTCCTGGGGAGGCAGAGATAGCGGCGTGGTTGTGAAGAGGCGCCAGGGCGCTGCCGGCCATTGCCAGCAGCCCCCCCGCTTGCGCGGGTGTTTCATGTCGGGAAACACTATTGGGTAGGATTCACCGAGCCTGCAAAGGGATACGGCCCGGCAAACGTAGCCTGCACTGCAATCTGGCAGATGTGGGAATTCCACACGCCGTTGGTAAAGTGGTGGAGCAGATAACCCGGCGTCTCCATGCGGAAGGTGTCGCCGCCCTCGGGTGAGAGATCAAGGTCTATCTGCATGGAAACCGCAGGTGCGGTCATGGCGACACGCCCGTGCCATTCCGTGACGATGGGGCGGTGCATGTGACCGAAACACAGCCGCATCTGCGGGTTGCGTTCTACAATTGCCGCGAAGCGCTCCACATTTTCAAAGGGTTCGTCCATTGCACCCATGCCCGTAACAAACGGGGGGTGGTGCATGAAGAACAGGGTTGGCGTATCCGGGCGCTTTGCCAGTTCACGTTCCAGCCAGTCGCCGGTTTCGGCTGGAAAGTGGCCGGAATGGGAGCCGGGGCTCATGCTGTCCATCATGATCAGTCGCAGGTTTTCTTCTTCCACCGTATAGCAGAGGTAGGGCGCAATATCTTCCTTGGCCGGGCACCAGTGGGGCATCACCTCGCGCAGGCGGTCGCGCCTGTCGTGGTTGCCGGGCACGGCGTACACGGGCACCCCAAGGGGCGAGAGTTCGTCGTGCAGAATGTGATACGCGTTAAGGTCTCCGCTGTCGGCAAGGTCGCCTGTGATGACAATGATATCAGGCTGTTGTGTCAGGCTTTTCACGTGAGCCACGGCTTCGTCCAGGCAACGCCGGGTATCTACCACCCTGAAAGACAGGCTGTGGTCGCCCCGCAGGTGCGTGTCTGAAAGTTGCAATATACGCATAGTGCTAACCCTGTGCGGTTCCCGCAGCCTGCGCAGCCAATCTGTTGTGCCGCGCCTGGATGGTAAAGGCCGAGAACGCGCTGGTTGCCGCGGCTACGAGTACGAATATGCATATGTAGAAAGGATCGCCGTCGTTCCACTGGATCAGGGCGGTGCACACGCCGGGCACTATGCCCGCAACCAGAAAGCCCGGGAACTGGTACACGATGGAAATACCCGTGTAGCGCACTTCAGCAGGGAAGAGGTCAGAGAACAGCGCGGCCTCGGGCCCGAAAACACCAGCGTAAAAGATACTCAGCGGGATGGCGATGGCAAGGCCAACCAGAAACATGTTGCCGCCGCTGCTCTGCATAAGCCAGAACGAGGGGAAGACAGAAATGCCGCAGGCAAGGCTGGCAAGGCCGTAAATGCGGCCCCGGCCAAAACGGTCGGCCAGGCGGCCGGCGATCAGGATAAAGGGGCACATGAGCAGGGCCGCAAACATGACCGCCGTGAGGGCCTCGGTGCGCGAAGTGTGGATCTGCTGCACAAGGTAGGTGATGGAAAACACGGCCAGCACGTTGAAGAACACGCCGTCAATCCACCGCGCGCCCACGCCCAGGGCAATGTTGCCGGGGTAGTTTTTGCACACGGTCACGATGGGCAGGGTCTTCTTGCTGGTATCGCCCTTGGCTTCGGCCTTGCGGAATTCGGGGGTTTCCAGGATGTGCGTGCGCACATAGAGGGCAATGGCGATGAGCACCACGCTCACGAGGAAGGCAAAGCGCCAGCCCCACTCCAGGAACTGCTCGTTATCCAGCAGCCAGGAGAGCAGGGCGACCATGCCGGAAGAAAGGCACAGGCCGGTGGCAAGGCCCATCTGGGGAATACTGGCGTAAAAGGCTTTTTGCCGATCACTGGCGTACTCGTAAGTCATGAGCACCGCGCCGCCCCATTCGCCGCCGAGGCCAAGGCCCTGACACAAGCGCAGCGTTTGCAGGATGATGGGCGCGGCAATGCCGATGGAGGCGTAGGTGGGTACAAGGCCGATGCCCATGGTGGCGATGCCCATGATGAGCATGGTGAGGATGAGCATGCGCTTGCGGCCCAGCTTGTCGCCGTAATGGCCGAAGATAAAGCCGCCAAGGGGCCGTGCGAGATAACCGATGGCAAAGGTGCTGTAGGCCATGATGGTGCCGATGAAGGGGTCGGCGGTGGGGAAGTAGAGCTTGTTGAACACAATGCCCGCCACTACGCCGTAGAGGAAAAAATCGTACCATTCAATGGTTGCGCCAAGCAGGCTGGCAAGAACGACCTTACGCATTTCACTTTTGGAAGGAACATACTTCTGCTGTGAGCTGTCATCCATACACATACCCTCCGTGTGGACTGTCGGCCTCGCAATATGTTGCGGGGCAATTAAAATTTTAATTGAATTTTAATTGTTAGTGGAAATAAAATTTAAATATAAAAAATTTTAATTGCCTCCGCTTTGAAAATAATGTTGAATAAAGCTAAATTTAGGGTTTGATACCACGCTGAAAAAAAATGTGTCAATTGAATATTTATTAAATAAAAAATAATTCTTTTGATGCTGGAAAAGTCTGAAGAAAGCCCTGGCATGGCTGCCATGCGTTTGCCGTGTGGAACAGCCCATGCCCTGAAGCAGAGCAATGAAAAACGTTTGTCCGCTCTGCGTGGATCTTGAAAAGCCCGCGCTCCGAAATGCCCGGACAGGAGGCTGCCATGGCGGCAGAAACAAGCAGCAAGCCGAGGGTACGGCATACCGCCACGAAAAAAGTTACGCTTGCCCATGTGGCAAAGGCCGCCGGAGTTTCTCAGGCTACGGTTTCAATGGTGCTCAACGGGCGCGAAGGCGTTTCGTTTGCAGACGAAACCATTGCCGCAGTTTTTGCTGCGGCGGAAAACCTGGGGTATCGGGGGGCAAGAAGGACCACTGGGTGTGCAAATGTTCCCTCTGTGCTTGTGGTGGCCCCCAACGTCACCAATCCCTATTATTCAACGGTTATTCAGGCCATGCAGCAGGCCGCCGCGCTCAAGGGCTACGCCACCAGCATCTATACCACCTATCGTAGTCTTGAGAGCGAGCTGGCGGCCTTGCGCCTTGCCCGCAAC
>JASGGT010000014.1:0-29988 GCA_047602655.1 Desulfovibrio sp.
GAGAGCCTTACAGGCGCACATGAAAAACCCCCGGCTATGCCGGGGGATATTTATTTCGTACTTGATATCTCGGTGGTGTTTTGGGTAAACTGTAATACAAGCTAAGGGCCATGCCCCGATAATTTTTGCCGCTGGTGTATTCCGCCCATGCGGCTGGCTGCCGCAAAAGCGGTATTGCAGAGGGTTCTTCAACTCAAGGAGCATATCGTGAAAAAGTCGGTTTTGTGTCTGGCCTTGAGCCTTGCACTTGTTCTGGCATTCGCTCCGGTTCGCGCTGCCGAAAATACGACCGAAGCCGAAAATTCCAAGGCGAACCCTGTGGATCAGTTTACGGGTGCCGCGTGGCAAAAAACTCCCGAAGCTGAAAAACTCGCCTTTCTTTTCGGTGTGGAAACAGCGATCACCGTTGAGTATTTTGTAAACGGAAAAATCGCGGAAAAAGCGGCCAAGGAAGGCAAGCGCCCGGTGTACACGCTTTCACCCTTTGAAAAAGGCTGGATGAAGGCCTTCAAGGGTGTAAACCGTGCAGAAGTCGCCAAGCAGGTGGACGCGTGGTATACGGAAAATCCCCAGCAGCTTGACCGCCCTGTCATGAGCGTGATCTGGCGCGAAATTATTGAACCCCGCCTGAACGCCAAGTAACAGCAAAATCCGCTACGCGGTTTTTTCAGGAGAGAAAATATGAAAAACTTGTTGATAATCACGTTGCTGGCCGCCCTGTTTGTCAGCGGCATCGGCTGCACCAATATGAGCAAAACCCAGCAGGGTGTTGCCAGCGGCGCGGCCCTTGGCGCGCTTGGCGGCGCAGGCGTAGCCGCCATTGCCGGTGGGTCCGCTGCCTGGGGCGCTCTTGCTGGCGCAGGCGTGGGCGCTCTGGCTGGCGGCATAGTCGGGCACGAGCAGAGCAAGAAAGCCTGGTAAGGGCCTGTTTGCGTAACTGCGTTTGCGGCCCAGCGCCGCAAGAAATGAACTCTTCAGGCGGGCTGTACCAACGGCCCGCTTTTTCGTGAGCAAAGGATGATCTCATGACCCCAAGCCTTCACACTGTCTTTTTCAGCCCAACTGGCAGCAGCCGCAACATGGCGCAAGAGACAGCCCGTGTTCTGGCGCAGGATTTGGCGCAGAATATGGCGCTGGCGCGCGACGATGACTGGGATTGGACGTTCCCGGAAGGGCGGGCGGCGGCAGCCCACACGCTTGGGCCTGAGGATGTGCTGGTTTTTGCCTTTCCGGTTTATGCCGGGCGTATTCCCCCATTGCTGATGGATTCGCTGGCAAGGCTGGCAGGGCATGGCGCACGCGCTGTTCTGCTTGCCGTGTATGGCAACAGGCACTATGACGATGCCCTGCTTGAAGCAGTTGATCTGTTTGTAGCCAAGGGGTTTTCCGTTCCTGCGGCGGGGGCCTTTGTGGCAGAGCACAGCATGACGGCAAAGGTCGGGGCAGGCAGGCCTGATGCAGAAGATATGGCCGCTTTGGGGGATTTTGCCAGCAGGGCAGCCAGAATCATTGCCAGCGGAGAACGCGCAAACGTGGTTGTGCCCGGCAACCGGCCTTACAAGGCGCTGCCGCCAGCGGCAGATATCCGGCCTCAGACGCTTGATTCATGCACGCAGTGCGGCTTGTGCGCCAGCGTGTGCCCGGTGCGCGTGATTGATGCCGACAATGCCGCACAGGTGGCGCTGGGCTGTTTGCGCTGCTGCGCCTGCGTAAAAATTTGCCCGGAACAGGCAAAGTATTTTGACAATCCGCAGGTGGACAAAATCGTTGCCATGCTTGAATGCAACTGCCTTGAGCGACGTGAACCAGAGGTGTTTTTTGCCGCAGCGGGCAAAATGTAAGCAGAACAGCCCGAGCCGGGAAGGGTAATCGCAGGCAACGCAAGTGGGCATGTTGGCCCACATAAAAAATCTGGGTCAGAACTCATGGTTCCGACCCGGATTTTTTATGTATCTGCTGTCAGCAGGGCAGATTCCCGTGGAACGTTGCCCCTGCGACCCGATGAATTTCGTTGCGCTCTTACCGCCCTGCGCCAGTATTTGCCTACTCCGGCTGCGGCGTATCCACCACTGCGTCCATGTCGACCATCTGCCCGATGGTTCCTGCGGCAAAACCTCCGAACAGCGCATTGGCCATTTCCTGATCATAGCGCGGGTCGTTGGCCAGTTCCTTGGCAGACTGCACAACGTCCTTGCCCTTTCTGAAAGACCGCTCGCAAATCATGGCGGCAAAAGAATCGGCTACCGCGGCAAGACGTCCTACCTTGGTGGTCTGGTTGCCCTTGGTGTGCTGGGGATAGCCCGAACCATCAAGCCTTTCGTGATGCTCAAAGCAGGCGCGCAGCAGTTCGTCAAAAGACACTTCCATCTTCTGCATCAACCGAACGCCCACAATGGGATGAGGAATGATTTTTTCCCTTTCTTCCTGCTTCAGAGGACCAGCCTTGCTGAGCAGGAAAGGGGGAACCTTGCACATGCCCACATCGTGCAACAGCATGGCAACAGCAATGCGATCCATGTCTTTGCGGCGGTATTCGCCAGTGCCCTGCAACCATATCCACAGGCCCACAATCATACTGTTGATGGAATGCCGTGCAAGGTTATTTTTGCGAAACAGGCGGCGCATGAATGTATTGATGTGGTGTTTGTCGCTCCACAGGTATTCAGTAACAACCATGACGTCGCGGTACAGCGGTTCAAAGAGCGCCTTGACGGGCTGCTCAAAAAAGTCGCTGCAACGCATAAGCAGGGCGCGGATGCAGATATCCGCGATTTCCGCTTCCTTGAGGTTGTTGTCCTGCAGCACAAGGTCAAGCTGCTTGACGATATGGCGCGAGTAGATGGGGTGGTCTGAACGGGAGACAAAAAGGTCTCCCGCCGCGCACAACTGCGCAACTTCGTCCACCTGCTCGCTGGTCAGGCGGCTCCCCTTGACGCAGTAGGGAGCCAGCACCGCGATATCCTCCCGAAAACGGAACAGATCCACCGGAGGCCGGAACTTGGGAAAGCTCGACAGGATTTCGCCGCTGATCTGATAATATTCCTCGTTGATGTTCATGGGAACATCAAGAACTTTCCTTTGCTCTGCGGCCATGAGCTACTTCCAGTAAATTTTGACAAGGTTTGTGCCACGGGGCGTGGCGGAAGACCCCTTGACCTGGCCGGCGGTAATAACCGCGCAGTCGTCAGGTTCAAAATCCGGGCTGTTATGGATAAAGCTCTCGGCCCGGATAAGGTGGCTGGGTTCTTCCTGCGGATTTTCCACAAAAACCGGCCTCACGCCCCAAACAAAGTTGAGAGCCTTGATGGAAACCGGGTCGGGCGTGAGCGCATAGATGCTTTGCGGGGGGCGGCGGGCAGAGACCTGCCGGGCCGAACTGCCCGAAAGACTGTGCGACACAATGGCCTTGGCCGAAGCCTTGTCTGCCAGCAGGCAGGCGGAGTAGGCCAGAAATTCCGGAATGCCCTTGTCGCTGTCCGGCTCTTCAAGCTTGCGGTTGCTCAGCAGCAGGCGTTCGGCCTCGTCAGTGATGCGGCGCATGTAGCGCACCGTTTCAACGGGGAAGTTGCCCATGGCTGTTTCTTCCGAGAGCATCACGCAGTCCGCGCCGTCAAGCACGGCGTTGGCGACGTCCGTGGTTTCCGCGCGGGTGGGGGCGGGGCTGTTGACCATTGAGAGCAGCATCTGCGTGGCGACAATAACAGGCTTGGAGGCCTTGTTGCAGGCGCTGATGATGCGCTTCTGCAGAGCGGGCAGCAGGGGCAGGGGGCATTCCACGCCAAGATCGCCGCGCGCCACCATGACCACGTCCGTTTCGTGCAGGATCTCCGCAAGATTGTCCACGGCGCTCTGCCGTTCAAGCTTCACAACCACAGGCACGTTTTTGCCCGCAGCGGCGATAAGCTCCTTGGCTTCACGCACGTCGTCCGCAGTCTGCACGTACGAGATGGCCACTGCGTCCACGCCGAGTTTGAGGCCGTCCGCAAGGTCTTTTTTGTCCTTTTCCGTCAAGGCGCGCACCTTGGTGGCCTTGCCGGGCAGGGCCAGACCCTTGCGCGAGGTGACGATGCCCGAATTGTCCGCCTTGAGCATGACAAGGCCGTCCGCGCGGCACTCCGTAACCACAAACTGGAGTCCGCCGTCAGCCAGCACCATGCGATCGCCGGGTTCGAGGCTTTCAAGGATCACATCGTGGTCAAAGGGCAGGTAGGGAAAATCGTCCACATGGCGGTCGCTGGGGCCGAGCAGCAGCTCCATGCCCTTGGTGACGGTTATGCTGGTTTCGGGCAGCACGCCAAGGCGGATTTTGGGGCCGGAAAGATCCTGCATGATGGTGATGGGCCGCCCGATGGCCGCTTCCACCTCACGGATGCTCTGGATGATGGCAACAAAGTCCGCTGCGCCGCCATGCGAAAAATTGAGGCGAAATACACTGACTCCGGCCTCGGCCAGTTCGTGCAGTTTTTCTTTGCTGTTGGAAGCGGGACCGATAGTAGCGACAATTTTCGTTCTCATATCTGTTCCTTTTGGCTGAAACCGGTGGCGCAAGGGCGCAAAAGTACAAAATTTACAGTTCCGGCTTGATCCAAATAGTCTTGGTTTTCCCGCATATTGTCAAGGCATTCGGCGCAAAAGCGTTGAAACTGCGCTCAGGGTGTTCGCTCCGCGTTTATTTGTTTCTGGCGGCAATGATTGACTTTATATCCTGCCCTGCATCTGTGCGGGGCAGGCAGTGGTAACTTGCCACTTTTTACCACCGCAAAATCGGGTGGAAACAGGGGGGGGCTGATCGCCGGATAATTCGCAGATAAAGCCAATTTTGCGACATTGCTTGACACGGGGTAGGGCTTGGGGCATAAGTGGGAAAAAGTGGTAACAAGTAGTAAGAAGTGGGAAAAAGTGAAAAAACTGTTCACAAAAAGCCTTTCCCGCAGCCTAGACCCCAAGGGGCGACTCATGCTGCCGCCGGAATACCGCGAAGGACTCTACGCGGACGGCGGCTCTGGGACGTTTTGGCTTACTGCTTTTTACGGACGCCTGGTGGCCTATCTGCCCGCCGACTGGGACATGGTTACAGAACAGCTTGGCAGTATCCCCATGCCCTCACCCAGGCTTTCGCACTTCAAGACAAAGGTTATGGGCCTTGCCCAGGAACTCGAACCCGATGCCCAGGGGCGGGTGCGCATTCCGCAGGTGCTGATGCGCGAGGCTGGCCTGCACAAGGATGCAATGCTTGTGGGCATGCTGAATAAATTTGAAATCTGGGATCAGGAACGTTTCAACGCCCTCCAGCTTGAGGACGTGTCCGACGAGCTCTCCGGGCTCGGCATAACTCTCAGTCTATAGGCCGCACCATGACGGAATTTTTGGATAACATCGCTGAACCCGTGCGGCACGTGCCGGTGCTTCCGGCAGAAACGCTGGAGGCCCTTTCGCCCCGCGCCGGGGGCCGTTATCTGGACGGCACCCTTGGTATGGGCGGCCATGCCTCGGCAGTGCTCGGCGCCGCTGGCGATATTGAACTGTGCGGCCTTGACCGGGATGAAGACGCCATGGCTCTTGCACGTCAGCGCCTGGCGCCCTTTGGCAGCCGCGCTCACATTTTTCATTGCAATTACAGCAATTTTCCCGATGCGCTGGCAGAGCTTGGCTGGGACAAGGTGGACGGTGCGCTGCTGGATATCGGCGTGTCTTCGCTCCAGCTTGACGAAGCCGAACGCGGTTTCAGCTTTCACGGCGATGGCCCGCTCGATATGCGCATGGATCAGAATTCCGGTCAGCCATCGGCCTGGCACTGGGTCAACCGCGAGAGTTTTGCAAAGCTTAAAGAATGCATCGCCATGCTGGGCGAAGAACCCCAGGCCGGGCGCATTGCCCGTGTGATTGTGGAATCGCGCCAGAAGGCCAGCATAGACACCACCGCAGAACTGGCGGCCCTGGTGGAAAAGGCCTATCCCGCGGCATGGCGGGCCAAGGCCCGGCGTCATCCGGCAACGCGCACCTTTCAGGCCTTGCGCATGGCCGTCAACGATGAGCTGGGCGAACTGCGGCGTTTTCTTGATAATATTTTGGCATATATGCCCATTGGCGGCAGACTTGCCATCATTACGTTTCATTCGCTTGAAGACCGCATGGTCAAGCAGGCCATGCGTCACTGGGCAGAAGGCTGCCGTTGCCCGCGCCATGTGCCGGTATGCGTGTGCCATCATCAGCCTGAAGTACGCATTCTGTTCAAAAAACCCGTGACCGCCACACCCGAAGAGCTGGCCGTCAACCCTCGCTCCAGCAGCGCCAAGCTGCGCGCTGTGGAAAAAATAGCCGAGGCGACCGGATCATGAAGCGCAATACAACCATGAACCAGCAACATGGGGGCAGGGGATGGCTTCTGGCGCTGGTTCTGGGGCTTCTGAGCTGCATGGTCATGGGGCTTGTGCTGGTGTGGAGCAACATTGAGCGCATGGACACGACCTATTTCATCAATATTCAGCAAAATACCGTTCGCGAACGACGCGCCCTGAGGGCCAAGCTTGAGGTTGAGCGCGAACGGCTGCTTTCTCCCTATGAACTGCGGCGCAAGGCAGATGAGTTCGGTATGCGCGAACCCAAGCCCGGCCAGATTCGACGTATGGAACTACAGTAAAAACTCCGGAATGCTCCAATGCCAGACCAGTTAATGGTCAGGCCCGGAAAAAGCCCGGCGTCATTACGGCGACGCCCAGTTTGGAAACGCCATGTTCAAACTCAGTTCTCGCAAACGCAATGTGTCCAGCGCTGGCCCTGCCCGTGCCACCAAGCCGCAGACCACCCGCAACCTTGTCTCTTCGGCCAAGGGCACGGGTTCTCCTGCCTGGATGGGCAATGTGGACTGGGGCCGTGCCCGCATCAAGATCGTTGTCTGCATCTTTTGTATGCTGTGGGCCGGGTTGTGGGGGCGCGCATGGTATCTCCAGATGATGGAGGGGCCGCGCCTTGCGGAGCGCGCGCGCAGGCAGCATACGGCTACGGAGCTGGTCACCGGGCGTCGCGGCATGATCTTTGACCGCAACGGTCAGGTGCTGGCCCGCAGTGTGGAAGCGAAATCCATTTACGCACGCCCGCAGGACATCACCGATTTTCAGGCCATGGCCAACACCCTTGGCCCCATTCTGGGCATGGAGCCGCAGAAGCTTTATGACGATCTGGCGCAGACCAAACGCCGCTTTGTCTGGCTGAAACGCAAGGTGGACGACTATACCGCCGAGGCAGTGCGCAAGGCCAACATTACCGGCATAGGCCTGAGCAAGGAATATGACCGCGTGTATCCCTTCAAACACATGGCCGGGCAGCTTCTGGGCTTTGTGGGCCTTGACGACAAGGGCCTTGAGGGCATCGAGCGTTCGCTTGATGCGCGCCTTGGCTGCATTCCCACGCGCCAGATAGTGCAGCGCGACGCCATGGGCCGCCGCTTTTATCTGCACGAAGAAGGGCAGAGCGAGCCGGTGGGGCAGGACCTGACCCTCACCATCGACATGCAGATCCAGTTTTTTGTTGAAGAAGCCGTGGCGCGTACCGTGCGGGAATATGACGCCCGCTGGGGCGGGGCGCTGGTGGTTGACGTGGCCTCGGGCGAAATCATGGCCTGGGCGCAGTATCCTTTCTTCAATCCCAACAACTACAAGGATTTTTCGCCGCTCGTTTACCGCAACAGGCTGGCTGCCGATGCTCTGGAACCGGGTTCCACGTTCAAGCCTTTTGTAATGGCCGCCGCCATCCAGGAGCGCAAGGTTACACCCAATACACTTATCGACTGCGAAGGCGGCAAGTGGGTGACCAAGAATTTCACCATCCGTGACACCTCGCGGCAGGGGATATTGCCCGCCGCCAAGGTGCTGCGCTATTCGTCCAACATCGGCATGGCCAAGATCGGCCTGTCCATGGGCGCACCCACCTTCTACAAATATATGCATGCCCTGGGCTTTGGGCAGCGCACCGGCGTGCCCGTGTCTGAAAGCCGCGGCATCCTGCGCGCCCCGCGTGATTGGAGCGAAGTGGATATCATGTCCACCTCGTTTGGTCAGAGTATCTCGGTGACAGGCCTCCAGATGGCGCAGGGCTACCTGACCCTGCTCAACAACGGCGTGTACAAGCCCCTGCGCCTCACGCGTGAAGACGGCGCGGTGGATGAAGTGCGCCCCCGCATTTATTCTGAAACCGCCGTGCGCGAAGTCATGCACATGATGCGCGATGTTGTTGAAGAGCCGGACGGTACAGGCAAGCGCGCCCGTGTGGACGGCATTGATGTGGGCGGCAAGACAGGTACGGCCCAGAAGGCCGACCACAGGTCGGGCACATACGGCAGCAAGCGTCTTGCTTCGTTCGTCGGCTTTTTCCCGGCAGACAAGCCCAAGTATTTTGTAATGGTCATGGTTGATGAACCTTCGCGCAACCAGTACGGCGGCGTGGTTGCCGCGCCCGTGTTTAAGGAAGTCGCCTCCCGCATGGTGACGTACACGGGCATGTTTAACGAAACCAAGGTTGCGGAAGCGGATACAAAGGCAGCAACGGGTGAAGGCCCGGCTACCAAGACGCGTCAGCGCGGCCTCAAGCTTGCCGCGCTGGAAATTCCCTATGCCACCGACACCAGAAAGCTGGCCCCGCCGCAACAGGCCGAGGGCATGCGCTTGCCGGGGCATCTGGCCAAGGCCAGCAGCCGGGTGCCGGACGTGATGGGCAAATCTGTGCGCAATGCGGTTGAGCTGTTTGCCCGCGCTGGCGTTGTGCCTGAACTCAAAGGATCCGGCAGCAGGGTGGTCAAACAGACTCCTGCCCCCGGTGTGGCCTGGCCTGAAGAAGGCAAGGACATCGAATATATTCTCTGGCTTTCCGAACGGTAAGAACGGCAGGTTGCTTCCGGCTGGCGCACGCATCGCGCGCGGGGTTGCGGGTTGAATGCGCGCGCCGCCGGACTAAATTGGGGCATTTGCCCCGGTTATGCAGTGAGGTTGATATGGAACGGGAATTTGCAGCCCTCCTTGAACAGTGCAGACGCGGCGGTATTGAAGTGCGCGTCGATTCTCGTCAGGTCAATTCCGGCGATATCTTTGTTGCCGTGCCTGGCGTTAACGAAGACGGGGCGCGTTTTATTCCCGCCGCAGTGGCCGCGGGAGCTTCCATTGTTGTTTGCCGCCCCGGCGGAGCGGAAGAAGCCGCCGCACTTGCTGGCGGCTGCCGCGTTGTGCACCATTCCGATCCGCGCGAGGCGCTGTGGCGTCTGGCGGAAGCCCGCTGGCGCACCAGTGAACTGCCGCTCAAGATCGTGGGTGTTACAGGCACCAACGGCAAGACCACCTGCTCCTATCTGCTCGAACAGCTCTTTGCGCAGGCCGGGCACAAGCTTGGCGTCATGGGTACGGTCAGCTACCGCTGGCCCGGTCATGCGGAAGCCGCGCCCCTCACCACGCCCGATGCCCTGAGCGTGCACGCCATGCTGGCCGCCATGGCCAAAGCGGGCGTAGATGTGGCGGTGATGGAAGTGTCCTCCCACGCCATTGATCAGCAGCGCGTCTGCGGCGTGCCGTTCTCCGGCGCGGCCTTTACCAATCTGACGCAGGATCATCTGGATTATCACAAGAACATGGAAAGTTACTTCCAGGTCAAGGCCCGCCTGTTCCTGGAACTGCCACGCCCCGACAAGGCCATGGCCGTCAATGCTGACGACCCCTGGGGCCGCCGCCTGCTGGAACTGTGCCCCACGGCGCTTTCCTTTGGTTTGCAGAAAGGCGCGCTGAACAAGCGTCACCTCTGGGGTGAACTGCTTTCTGCAGGAACGGACGGCTGCCACATGCGCATGCATCTTGAGGGCAGCAAGTGGGAACTTCGTTCGCCACTGGTGGGCGCGTTCAACGCCTCCAACCTGCTGGCCGTGCAGGCCGTTGCCCTTGAAATGGGCATAGAGCCTGAGGCCTTCAAATCTCTTGAAAGTTTTACAGGCGTGAGCGGACGGCTTGAACGTGTGGAAAATCCCCAAGGATTGAATGTATTTGTAGACTATGCTCACACGCCGGACGCGCTGGAAAACGTTTTGCAGGCCCTGCGGGGGGCTGGATTCAAACGCGTTGTTACTGTATTTGGCTGCGGCGGCAATCGCGACCGCACCAAGCGCCCCCTCATGGGCGAGGCTGTGGCCCGCTGGTCTGACGTCGCTGTGTTGACCTCCGACAACCCCCGTTTTGAAGAGCCGGAAGCCATTTTGCAGGATGTTTTGCCCGGTTTGAAATCCGCCCGCGAAGTCGTGGTTGAGGTTGACCGCCGCGCGGCGACCATCAAGGCGCTGAAAATGCTCGGCAAGGACGATGCATTGCTTATTGCAGGCAAGGGCCATGAGGATTATCAGATCATCCAGGGTGTCAAACACCACTATAGCGACCAGGAAGTAGTTAGGGAGTTTCTTCATTGCGACTGACCTACAATGAAATAGCGGCCCGTCTGGGCCTGAGCGCCCTTGAGAGCGACATCGCGCTGACCGCCACAGTGACGGACAGCCGCGAAGCCGCGCCCGGGGCTCTCTTTGTCTGCATCCCCGGCAGCAGGGTGGACGGGCACGACTTTGTACCTGCCGCCGTGAAGCTTGGGGCCTCTGCTGTGCTGGCCTCACGGGCGCTGCCCGATGCAGGCGCGCCAGTGCTGGTGGTGGAAGATACGGTCAAGGCCCTTGGCAGCATCGCCGCCATGTGGCGCGACAGAACAACCGCCAAAGTTGTGGGCGTTACGGGCACTGCGGGCAAGACAACCCTCAAGGAAGTGTTGGCTCAGGTGCTCTCCGTACGCGGCAAAACAGCCAAGAACGCCCTGAACAACAACAACCAGATCGGCATGCCCCGCGCCATGCTCGCCACTGACGGCGACGAAGATTTCTGGGTCATGGAGGCCGGCATCAGCCACGAGGGCGACATGGAAGAACTGTCGTCCGTCATGCGCCCCGACATTGGCCTTATACTTAATGTCGGCGCCGGGCATACCGAGGGCCTTGGCAGCAAGGGCGTGGCCTGGCACAAATCGCGCCTGCTCACCAATCTTGCCCCCAAGGGCATCGGCCTTGTATGCGCCGATTATCCCGAACTTGTGCGCGAGGCCAGAGCCACCGGTGCGGAACTGCACTTTTTCAGCGCCACAGGCAGAGCCGTGGAATATCGCGCTTCTTACGCCGGGCCAGCGCCTGCGCATGCCGACAGCCGCGATGACGCCGCAACGGGCATCGATGCGCCGGATGACAGGCGCGGCCTGTACCACCTCTGGCTTGACGGCGCGCGTTGCGACGTGACCGCCCCTTTCAGGGGTGAATATGGCGCGGAGAATGTTATAGCCGTTGCCGCCGCCGCCCATCTGCTGGGCCTGAGCAATGCGGAAATTGCGCAGGGTCTGGCCCAAAGCGAGCTGCCCGTGCAGCGGTTCAACCAGACGCGCGTAGGCAAATGGCTGCTTATTGACGATACCTATAATGCCAACCCGCTTTCCATGCGCCGCATGCTTGATGCCGCGGCAGAGCGCGCCGCTGGCAGGCTTTTTGTGCCAGTGCTTGGCGAAATGCTTGAGCTTGGGGCGCAGGCCGCAGCAGAGCACGAGGCCCTTGGCAAACACCTGGCTGAACTTAAACCTGCGGCAGTATTCTGGAAAGGCGGCCACGCCGAAAATATCCGCGCCGGGCTGACCTGTGGGGGCTATACAGGGCCGTGGTTCGAGGTGTATGACGCTGCGGCCTTTGCTGCTGCATGGGCCGAATTGACGGACAATGTGTTTGCTGAAAACAAGACCGGCGGCGTGACCCTGTTCAAAGGTTCACGCGGCAACAGGCTGGAATGCCTGCTCCAGACTCTCACAGAGCCGGAGGCCGTGCGGGGCTGAGGGCCATGATCAAAACGCCGCCTGCTGGAGCGTTGCATGCTTGAAACGGGCGTTGGCGGATTATTCCGCTCAAATCCAGTTTCAGGGTTTAACTGCTTTAAAGAATGGGCATAACGGTCTGCACACGACCAAAAGAACGGATTACGCTGCATGTTCTATAATCTTTTTGTCCCCCTTACGTCCGAATGGACGGTATTCAACGTTTTTCGGTACATCAGCTTCCGCTCGTTGGCCGCGCTTATCACTGCTCTGGTGCTTTCCATTCTCATTGGCCCCCGTTTTATCGGCTGGCTCCGCAGCCTCAAATGCGGCCAGTATATTCACGAAGACGTTGCCGCCCACGCCTGCAAGGCTGGCACCCCCACCATGGGCGGCCTGCTCATGCTGTTCACGCTCACCGTCAGCCTGCTTTTGTGGTCTGACCTGACAAATCCCTATATCTGGCAGGCCTCCCTTGTTTTTGCGGGTTTCGGAGCCGTTGGCTTTTGGGACGACATCACCAAGTTGCGTCATCACAAAAACAAGGGAATTTCCGGCAGATCCAAGATGACGGGGCAACTGGTCGTTGCCTGCGCGGCAATGGTGCTGCTCTATATCAATCCCGATTACAGCAGCAAGCTGACCATACCTTTTCTGAAAGAAGTTACCTTTGATCTGGGCTGGTTTTATCTGCCCTTTGGCGTGTTTGTCATGGTGGCCTCTTCCAACGCCGTCAATCTGACGGACGGTCTGGACGGCCTTGCCATCGGGCCTTCCATTGTGGCTTGCCTCGTGTTCTCCATTTTCATCTATATTACGGGCAACGCCCGCTTTGCCGGATACCTGCTGCTGCCCTACATGCCCGGCGTGGGCGAGGTCACAGTGTTCTGCGCGGCGCTTGTGGGCGCGGGCCTTGGCTTTTTGTGGTTCAACGCCTATCCGGCCCAGGTATTCATGGGCGATGTGGGTTCGCTTTCGCTCGGCGGCGTGCTGGGCTATCTGGCCCTGCTGTGCAAGCAGGAACTTGTGCTTTCAGTGGTGGGCGGCCTTTTTGTGGCCGAAACACTTTCGGTCATTCTGCAGGTCGGCTACTTCCGCTGGACTGGCGGCAAACGTATTTTTCGCATGGCTCCCTTGCACCATCATTTTGAGCTCAAGGGCGTGCCTGAATCCAAGATCATCATCCGGTTCTGGATAACTTCCATCCTGTTGGGCCTTGTGGCGCTTTCTGTTCTGAAGCTGCGCTGAGGAGAGGGGATATGGCACTGGAGAAAAATCGCGGCAGACGTATTGAACCCGGCGAACTGGCAGTTGTTGTTGGCGCAGGCCGCTCAGGCCTTGCCGCCGCCAGACTGCTGCGGCGCGCCGGGGCGAGGGTTCGGCTACTGGACAGCAACCTTAAGGCGCTGGCCGGACGGGAAGTGCTTGCCGCCGAACTTGCGGCCCTCGGCATTGACGTGCAGCTTGGCGAGCATTCTGCCGCGCAGTTTGCAGGCGCGGCCTTTGTGGTGCCAAGCCCCGGCATGCCTGTGGCCCGGCTCGACGGGCTGGTAGATACGCAGGTTTCTGAAATCCTGGCCGAAATGGAACTGGCCTGGCGCTGCCTTGATGACGAGCCTGTGCTGGCCATAACCGGCACCAGCGGCAAAACCACCACGGCCTCTCTGGCTGCCGCCATGTTGCACGAACAGGGCTATGCCGTGTTTTTGGGCGGCAACATCGGAACGCCGCTTTCGGAATATGTTCTCGGCGGCAAAAAGGCCGATGTGCTTGTGCTCGAGATTTCCAGCTTCCAGTTGCAGGCCTGCACGACATTTTGTCCGCGCGCGGGCATTCTGCTCAACATCACACCCAATCACCTTGATTACCATAAGGACATGGCTGAATACACCGAGGCCAAGTTCCGTCTGTTCCGCTGCCAGGACGAGGGCGATCTGGCGGTGCTGGGCGAAGACCTGCAAGCGCTGGCTGATGCCCACCGCCTCAAGGCGCGCAAGGTTTTTGTCAAGGCCACTGACCGTTTTCCCACAAGCTGCCTCATGGGCGCGCACAACCGCATCAATGAAGAAGCCGCATGGCAGGCCTGCCGCCTTTTTGGCGTGACGGAAGCAAGCGCCACTAGAGCCGTTGAACGTTTTCAGCCATTGCCGCACCGTCTTGAGCGTGTACGTCAGCTTGGCGGCGTGCTGTACGTCAACGATTCCAAATGCACCACGGTTTCTGCCCTTCAGGTCGCGCTTGAGGCTTTTGACCGCCCTGTGCGGCTGCTCTGCGGCGGCAAGTTCAAGGGCGGCGATCTGGCCGGGCTTGCCGACCTGCTGCGCGCCAAAGTGCAGGAAGTCGTGCTTTTTGGGGCCAGCCGCGAGCATTTTGAAAAGGCCTGGCAGGGAATTGTGCCCATAAGCTGGCACGAAACCATGGAACCGGCAGTGCGTTTTGCCTCGGCAAATGCCAGGAGCGGCGATGTGGTGCTGCTTGCGCCCGCCACCTCCAGCTATGACCTTTACAAAAATTATGAACAGCGCGGTGAAGACTTCAAACAGATCGTGGGTAAGCTGTCATGAAGAACATCTTCAGCGGTAAGGAAAAAGCGCCCAAGGTAAACAGCGCCATGGCGAGGGCCACGGAAGAGGGACCGTTCGCGCCCTTTGACTGGTGGCTTTTCACCATCATGCTGATTATCCTTTCCATTGGTCTGGTCATGGTGCTTTCCGCCAGCGGTATTGTGGCGGAGCAGGTCAACGGCGACAAATACTATTTCTTCAAGCGGCAGGTCATCTTTGCCCTTGGCGGCGGCGCAGCCCTGTGGGGCGCGGCGCTCTTGCCCAGGCACTGGCTGTACCGCTTGCAGTATCCGGCGCTCTTTCTCGCGCTGTTGTTGCTGCTGGTGACGCTCTCTCCCCTCACCCCTGCCATCAACGGTGCAAAACGCTGGATTCCGCTGGGTTTTATTTCCATTCAGCCCATGGAATTCGTCAAAATTGCGCTGGCGCTGTATCTGGCATACTTCATGAGTTCCAAGCAGGAACTCATCAAAACGTTCAGCCGGGGCGTCATACCTCCCTTTGCAGTTACGGGGCTGTTCTGCTTTTTGCTGCTTTTGCAGCCTGACTTCGGCAGCGCCGTTGTTCTTGCAAGTATTCTGTTCTTCATGTGCGTGGCGGGCGGCACCCGTTTTGTCTATCTGTTCTTTTCAGTGGCGCTCGCATGCGGCGGCGCTATGGCGCTGGCCATTTCTTCGCCTTATCGTCTGCGTCGCCTGCTGGCCTTTCTTGATCCTTTTCAGGATGCGCACAACACGGGCTACCAGCTCGTGCAGTCGCTGCTCGCCATCGGCTCGGGCAGCTTCTTTGGCGTAGGCGTTGGTGCAAGCAAGCAGAAGATGTTTTATCTGCCTGAAGCGCACAACGACTTTATCATGGCCGTGCTTGCCGAAGAAATGGGCTTTGTGGGCGTAAGCGTCGTGATGATTCTGTTTGCCCTGCTTTTCTGGCGCTGCTACAAAATCATCATGGGTCAGCGCAACCTGCGCGACCGTTTTACCGCATTTGGCATTACCACTATTCTTGCAATGGGTTCAGTCATGAATCTGGCCGTGGTCATGGGGGTTGCACCGCCCAAGGGCGTGCCAATGCCCCTCATGAGTTACGGCGGCAGTAACCTTTTGGCCACCATGCTGTGCGTGGGCCTGCTTATGAATTTTTCAAGGACGGCGGACACATGGACAACATCATCCTGACGACCGGCGGCACTGGCGGGCATATCTTTCCGGCACTGGCTGTGGCAGAGGAATTGCGGCGTCGCAATCCCAATGCCAACTTGCTGTTTGTGGGTTCGCTCTACGGGCCGGAAGAACGGCTGATGCGTCAGGCGGGCATTCCCTTTGAGGGGCTGCCTGTGCGCGGTCTTTTGGGGCGCGGATTCAAGGCTGTGGGCGCAGGCGCGCAGATGGCTCTTGCTGTGGTCAAGGCCGTGGGCATCCTGCGCCGTTTCAAGCCTGATGTTGTGGCTGGATTCGGCGGGTATGCCGCATTTGCGCCCATGCTGGCCGCACGTATTCTTTGCGTGCCCGGCGTGTTGCATGAGCAGAACGCCATTGCTGGTGCGAGTAATCGTTTTCTGGCGAGGCTGGCGCGGCGCGTGTGCATTTCGCTGCCCACCACCAGCGGTTTTGATATGAAAAAATGCGTGTTTACCGGCAACCCTGTGCGGGCGGCAGTAAGCGCTGTGGGGCAGCTGGATCGCCACCGTCAGACGCGTCGTCTGCTGGTCATGGGCGGGTCGCAGGGCGCGCATGCGCTCAATGCCTTTATGCTGGAAAATCTGGCGGAATTTCGCGGTGCCGGGGTGGAGATTCGCCACCAGACCGGCATAACTGATGAGGGCAGTGTGCGCGCGGCCTATGTGGCGGCCGGTTATGCTCCCGAATGTGTTTCCGCCTTTATTGATGATATGGCCGGGGCCTACGCCTGGGCCGACGTGGCCCTGTGCCGCGCCGGGGCCAGCACTGTGGCGGAGCTTTGCGCCGCAGGTCTGCCCTCGGTTCTTGTGCCTTTTCCTTATGCCATTCACGATCACCAGACCCGCAACGCCGAAGTGCTGACCCGCAGCGGCGCTGCTGTGCTGGTGCCTGAGGGACGCATGGCCGTGCGGGGAATGTCTGACATTCTGCTGCGGCTCCTGACCATGCCCGGCGAACGCGAACCCATGGCAGCAGCCGCGCTTGCAGCTGCCCGGCCTGATGCGGCAGCGCGCGTGGTCGCCGTTCTGGAACAAACAGCGTAAACAGGGCTTCAGCATCCAATATTCAAGGGTGAATTCAACCCTTCAAATTATCTAGACTTTCTTTAAAGGTAGAGCATGAACAGCAAGATTCGGCGTATTCATATGGTGGGCATTGGCGGCGCGGGTATGAGCGGCATTGCCGAGGTTCTTCTCAATCAGGGCTACGAAGTTTCCGGTTCTGACATGAGTGATTCTGCCGTTGTGCGTCATCTGCGCGACCTTGGCGCGCACGTTGCCGTAGGCCACGCCGCGGAAAACGTGGGGGATGTTCAGGTTCTGGTAAAGTCCACCGCCATCAGCGATGAGAATCCAGAGCTCGTGGAAGCACGCCGCCGTAACATTGCCATAATCCCCCGCGCCGAGATGCTGGCAGAGTTGATGCGTTTGCGGCAGGGCATTGCCATTGCCGGTACACATGGCAAGACCACTACAACATCACTTACTGCATCAATCTTTGATACTGCTGAGCTTGATCCTACAGTTATTATTGGCGGCAGGCTCAACGCGTATGGTACCAACGCGCATCTTGGGCACGGAGAATATCTGATAGCCGAAGCCGACGAGTCTGACGGCTCCTTTCTGTGCCTTCTGCCCATCATCAATGTTGTGACCAACGTGGACGAAGACCATCTGGATCACTACAAAACCCGCCAGGGCATTGATGACGCCTTTGTACAGTTCATGAACAACGTGCCCTTTTACGGCCTGAACATCGTCTGCGGCGATGACCCCGGCGTGCGCGCCCTGCTTGCACGTGTGAAGCGTCCTGTGCTTACCTACGGCTTTGCGGAGGACAACGTGCTGCGCGCCGTGCCCCTTGAATGCGGCGTGCGCAACAACTTTGAGGTGTGGCGCAATGGCGTCAAACTCGGTCAGGTCAGCCTGCCGCAGCCGGGCCGCCACAATATGCTCAACGCTCTGGCCGCCATTGGCGCAGCTATGGAAGTGGATATCAGCTTTGAAAAATGCGCCGAAGGTCTGAACGGTTTTGGCGGCGTGGGGCGGCGCTTTGAATTCAAGGGCGAAAAGGGCGGCGTGACCGTGGTTGACGATTACGGCCACCACCCTGCGGAAATTGCGGCCACCCTGGCAACGGCGCGGCAGGTCTTTCCCGGTCGGCGTATTGTGGCGGCTTTTCAGCCGCACCGTTTCAGCCGCACGCAGGCCCATTTTGGCGAATTCTGCAAAGTCTTTGACAACGTGGATCAGCTGCTGCTCACAGAGATTTATGCCGCTTCCGAAAAACCGATTCCCGGGGTTTCCGGTCAGAGCCTCGCGCAGGGCATCCGCCAGATTTCCACCACGCCGGTGGAATACTATCAGACGTTGAACGACCTTGCCGCCGCTCTGCCCGGCGTGCTGCGGGACCGCGACGTGCTGCTGACCCTTGGCGCTGGCAGCATCACCCGCCTTGGCCCCGCATGGCTGGAGGGACAAGACCATGCGTGAGATGCCCGCTCCCTTTCTTGCCCCCCGCACCACGCTGAGGGTGGGGGGGACCGCCATCGCGGAACTAATTCTCGAGCGGAGCGAAGACCTTTATCTGCTGCCCGATAGACTCAAGGCGCTTGGCGGCACGCCACTGGTTCTGGGCGCGGGCAGCAATATTCTTGCGCAGGACGGCGAATTGCCGCTGGTTCTGATCCGCCCGTTTTTCAATGACGGCCCGGTTATTGTGGGCGAGCACGAGGGCAAGGTTCTGGTGCGTGCGGGGGCGGGTGTTCCCATGGCGCGTCTGCTGCGTTTTTGCGCTGTAAACGGGCTTTCCGGCCTTGAGGGGCTGGTGGGCATACCCGGCAGCGTGGGCGGTGCTGTTGCCATGAACGCTGGCTCGCATGGTACGGAAACATGCAAAAATATTTATAATATTCAGATATTTGTTGATAACACCATTGAGCGTATCAACGAAAACGCACTGCAATACGGCTATCGTACCCTCAAAATTAACGGGAAAAAGAATGATTTTATCGTCTTGGAAGCCACATTTGGCTTGACCGTTGCGGAAAGGGATGGCATCTGTAATTGCATGCGTCACAACTTTTTTAAGAAAAAGTCTAAACAACCTGTGACGGCCTGGAGCGCGGGGTGCGTATTCAAAAATCCCACGCCGGAAATGTCTGCCGGGAGGCTTCTTGACGAGGCCGGTTTCAAGGGCAGGCAGCTTGGGGGAATGGCCTTTTCGTCCCTGCATGCAAATTTTTTGATTAATGAAGGCAAGGGCAGCGCCACTGCGGCCCTGGCCCTTTTGCAAGAGGCCCGGGAAGCTGTGCGGCAACGGTTTGGCATTGAGCTTGAACCGGAGGTCAGGATAGTGCCATGCCCCTTGCCCTGAAAAAGTGGAAAAAGCCCAACTCCTATACGCGATCATCTGCCCCGTAAAGAAAAGCGGCGGCGGGTCAAAGGTGCGCGCGGGAGGGGTAATCACAGGGATTTTCAAGAGGCTCAAGGGCTTCAGCGGCCTGAAAGCCTTGCCGCGCTGACTGTGCTGCTGGCCGGTCTGGGTTTGATACTTGCGGGTGTGTGCTATCATCGCTGTGGCTCTACAACAGGGCCATAACCAGCGATTTTTTTACCACCCGGCATGTGGACGTGACCGGCAACGTGCGCCTTTCGCACGATATGGTGCTGCAATACGGCGGCATACGCGAGGGCGACAACAGTCTTGCGGTCAGTATTGCCAGGTTGAAAGAAACCTGCGCAAGACCCCCTGGGTTGAAGAAGTTTCTGTTAAGCGCCTTTTGCCTGACAGGTTTGTTATACGGCTGAAAGAACGGTTGCCTTCTTTTTGGGTGCATAAGGACGGGGTGCTGTATTACGCCAATGAGCTTGGCGAAATTATAGCGCCGGTTGAGAGCAAAAATTTTCTCTCGCTGCCCACCCTGCGTGTTGACCCGGGGGCAGAAGACGCCTTGCCGTATCTGACGCGCCTGATGAAGGGCATGCAAAGCGGTTTGCTGCCCATAGAGGCGGGGGCGGTTTCATCCGTCAGCGTGAGCCCCGGCAAGGGCATTGAAATTTATCTTGAAGACAGGGAAATGCGGCTTTCCATCGCTACTGACGATTGGGAGGGCAATCTTTCCCGGTTAAGTCTGACCCTGGGCGATCTGGCCCGCAGACACGAGTTGCGCAATGTTCGCGAGATTCGATCTGTTAACGGCAATGTTTGGGTTTTACTTAACCAGCCAGCGTAAGAAACTTGCGGCATGCGCCAAAGCGGCATGCCGTTGCGACCCGGAGACAGGCGGTTTGAGGAGAATGGCATGAATAAGTCCGAGCTCATCGTTGGCCTCGACATCGGCACCACAAAAATATGCGCAGTGGTGGGCGAGTTGTCGGAGTCGGGTCTTGTAGATGTGGTGGGCATCGGCACCAGTGTTTCCACTGGCTTGCGCAAGGGCGTGGTGGTCAACATTGAGCAGACCGTCCAGTCCATCCGCAAGGCCGTGGAAGATGCGGAGCTTATGGCGGGTTGCGAGATCCACTCGGTATACGTGGGGATTGCGGGCAGCCACATCATGGGCATCAACAGCCACGGCGTCATTGCCGTCAAGGGCGGCGAAGTGGCGCAGCGCGATATCGAGCGCGCCCTTGACGCAGCCAGGGCTGTGGCCATTCCCGCCGACCGGGAGGTCATCCATATTCTGCCTCAGGAATACATAGTTGATAACCAGCGCGGCATTGCCGACCCGCTCGGCATGGCTGGCGTGCGCCTTGAAGTGAAGGTGCACATTGTTACCGGCGCTGTTTCTTCAGCCCAGAACATTGTGCGCTCGTGCCACCGCAGTCAGCTTGAAGTTGCAGATATCGCCCTTGAATCGCTGGCATCGGCCAAGGCCGTGCTGACCGAAGAAGAACGCGAGATCGGCGTTGCTCTGGTTGATCTGGGCGGCGGCACCACCGATATCGCCGTTTTTGCCAATGATGCCATCAAGCATACGGCTGTTCTCGCGCTCGGCGGGCAGAACCTTTCCAACGACATTGCCTTTGGTCTGCGTACTCCCATAGCCTCTGCCGAAAAAATCAAGCTCAAGTATGGCTGCGCCCTTGCCGACCTTGTGCGCAACGATGAATTTATTGAAGTTCCCAGTGTGGGTGGCCGTGAGCCGCGCAGGCTTTCACGTCAGGTGCTTGCTGAAATATGCGAACCCCGCATGGAAGAAATTCTTTACCTTGTGGATCAGACCCTCGTGCGCTCCGGCTACAAGGACATGATCGGCGCTGGCGTGGTGCTTACGGGCGGCACGGCGCTGATTGAAGGCTGCCAGGAACTGGGGGAACAGATTTTCAATCTGCCCACGCGCATTGGTTACCCGCGAAACATCGGGGGCCTGAAAGACGTGGTCAACAGCCCCAAGTTTTCCACGGCGGTCGGTCTGTTGCGTTACGGCGCGGAAAAGGAACTTTCCGGCCAGAAAAAATTTACCACACGTAGTGAAAGCGGCGTTTTTGACGGTGTGCTTTCACGAATGAAAAAGTGGTTTGCGGACATTTCATAACAACCTCAAGCGGGCATTTTGAGGACAGCACAGAGGAGAGGTGTAATGGCTCAGTCTATCGTTGATGATATCGATACCTCGTTGGCCAGCAATGCCAAGATCAAAGTTATTGGCGTAGGTGGTGGCGGCGGTAACGCAGTGCAGAACATGATTGCCTCTGGCCTGCGCGGAGTGCAGTTTGTATGCGCCAACACCGATGTGCAGGCGCTGAACAAGAACGGTGCCTCCGTCAAGGTTCAGCTTGGTGAAAAGCTCACCAAGGGCCTTGGCGCTGGAGCCAACCCCGCCATTGGCCGCGAGGCTGCGGTGGAAAGCGTGGGCAGCATTCGTGAAGCCATCGGCGATGCCGACATGGTCTTTGTTACCGCTGGCATGGGCGGCGGCACCGGTACCGGCGCTGCTCCTGTGGTTGCCCAGGCTGCCAAGGAAATGGGCGTCCTCACCGTGGGTGTTGTGACCAAGCCTTTCAGCTTTGAAGGCACCAAGCGCAAGCGCGCCGCCGAAGCCGGGCTTGAAGAATTCAAGCAGCATGTGGACTGCCTGATCACCATTCCCAATGACCGCTTGCTTGCCTTTGCCCCCAAGAAGGCTCCTTTCTCCGAAATGCTTCAGAAGGCCAACGATGTGCTGTACTACGCCGTCAAGGGCATTTCTGACGTCATTGTGGGTGAAGGCCTCATCAATCTCGACTTTGCAGACGTGCGCACCACCATGGCCGAAGCCGGTATGGCCCTGATGGGCACGGGCATCGCCTCTGGCGAAAACCGCGCCCGCGAGGCCGCCCAACGCGCTATCATGAGCCCGCTGCTTGAAGACGTTTCCCTTGAGAGCGCCAAGGCGGTTCTGTACAACATCACCGCTCCCACAGATATTACTGCCGAGGAAATTGCAGAAATCGGCGACATCATCGGCGATGCCACTCCTGAAGACGCCAACATCATCTTTGGTGTTGTGTTTGACGACAACATCGGCGACGAAATCCGCCTTACCGTCATTGCCACCGGCATTGATTCGCCCCAGGTCATTCAGCCAGTGCAGACTCCTGTGGCTACTGTCACCAATTTCCGCAAGCCCGGCCCCGATGCCGTGGTTGCCGAACCGCGCCGCATGAATTCCCGTGCCGCCCAGCAGAGCATGATGGACGAACAAGAACGCGCCGAATCGCGTCTGCCGCAGTCTACCCGCCGTAGCGAAGTGGAGCGCTGGTACGACGAAAACAGCAATCGTCCTCCCTATCTGCTCAAGCGTGAAGTTGTGGGCCAGCCGCGCCGTCGTGCGCACAACCCCGGCCACGAAGACTTCACCTATGATGAGGATGATTTTGAAATTCCTACCTTCATCACGAGGCCACGAGGTCGTTGCCTGAGGCATGGGCAGAATGCCTTTTCTGCCCTGAAGGATATGATTTTCAGGGCTTGCCTCTTCGGCCCTGAAATGCCCGCCGGGAGGCCCATTGGGGGCCTCCCAGAGCGGGGCGTGAATGTCCGCTATAGTCCGTGAAACCCAGGTTTCGCGGACTTTGTTGGGAAGCTGTCCACTGGATTTTTGCGGCTACCATAAGCACTGAATCTGCTTTGCTCCAGTGCGGGTGCGTGCCCTTGCGGGCGGCCTCCTCCTTTCTCCTCCTTGGCTGATGAGCCGTGCACAGGGCAGCGCCTTGTTTCATTTTGCGCGTTGCTATGTATAAAGCTGCCATGCTGCTGTCCCGCTGGTCGCAAACCTGATGGACATACATTGTCTCCGCCTTGCAGCAAACTGCAACGCTCGGCTTTGTGCCTTCGCCATGCGTGTTGTGTCTACAGTTTTTCTGCCGCTTGTGGACGAAAATTCCCGGTAGGGCTGGTGCCGCGCGTTGCGCCGCCACATGGCTGGCCGCACGCTCTTGGCGTAAGCCCCTGTGTGCAGGGCATGCCGCATCCCGCTAACCGTCATGCCGTGCTGCCTGTTTGCACCGAGGCCAGAGCATTTTTTCTTTCCATGTACAGCCAAATCTTTTGCCTGATGGGGGATATCCATGAGCAAGAAGTGTTTGTATATTCTCTGGGTTAACGATAATCCTGTCACTGCTGAAAATATGGTTTTCATGTATGCCACCAACGCCTTGCTGAAAGGCTGGTGGGAGGAAGTGCAGCTGATTATTTGGGGCGCAACGGTAAAGCTGATTTGCGATGACGCCAGGTTGCAGGTTCTTCTCAAAAAATTCCATGATGCGGGCGGGCATGTGTCCGCATGCAAAAGATGCGCGGAAAATCTTGGTCTGTTTGAGCAGATAGAGAATCTGGAAGGTGTTGACGAGGTCTTTTACATCGGTGAAGCTTTCACAAAAATTCTCAAGGATGATGAAAAGCTCCTTACCATCTAGAGCATTACCACTTGACGCCTGCTTACGGCAGGCAAAACCTGCCTGCGCGCATTTCGTGGCAAGGATTTTCCTGAAAATCCTTGCAGAGCAGTGAACTCATTGCATTCGTAACCTGCTTTAGCCTGGGACGGCGATTGCTGTTTTGCCGAAATGTATGGGCGTCAATGGAGGAAACCGTGTTTACACAAAGGGCTTGGCCCATTGGCGGCTGTGCATGCAGATCAAGCAACTGCTGAAAAATTTGCGGTGTATGTTTTTGCCGCAGCGGCGCAATGCTTGTCCGCACTGTGGCGGCATCCGTTGTATTGGCGCGTGCCAGTTTAATACTTTGGAGCCTGACGCTGAGGTCGGGCAAGATGAAAATAAGCAGAGCGCGCCTGCCCCGAGTGGGGGCAAGCAAGGCTAGAACCGGTTTGTTGTTACAAAAAAAGCCGCTGCGTTAGCAGCGGCTTTTTTACTTCAAGGAAATTTGTGGTCTACCAGCGGCGGGGCGCGGGGCGACGTTCTTCGGCCTGGTTGATGCGCAGGGTGCGGCCGCCAAAGTCAACGCCGTTCAGGGCTTCAATGGCCTTGTGGGCATCGGCTTCGTCCATTTCCACAAAACCGAAACCACGGGGGCGGCCGGTTTCGCGATCCATGATGAGCTTGACGGAAAGGGCTTCGCCGTAGGGGGCGAACAGGGCTTCAACGCCTTCCTGGGTGGCGGAAAAAGGCAGATTGCCGACATAAATGGAAACAGCCATAACGACTCCGTTGTTGAGGTGGGTAAACTTTCCGCTTGAAGCCTTACCCACGCAAAGTCTCTGGCAAAAAGAAATACTGCACCCTATGAATAAGGGCGAACAGTACTGTTAAGCAAAAAAATCGTCAAGTATTATCTGCATTGGCTCTAAAATTGATTGCCAAACGATAAAAACTGACTGAATTGCTCTGCATATGGTGGTATTTTTACATTCCTGCGCGTGCATTATTCTGCTGTTAGCTGATTATGCACTCAACAACGCATTAATCAAAACTGCAAAAGGCCGGTTTACCCGGCCTTTTTGACAGCAAGAATTAGATTGCCTGCGTCTTTTTCTTTGCAGGAGATTTCTTTGTCTTGGCGGGAGCCTTGGCAGAAACTTTTTTTGCTTTGGCGGGAGCCTTCGCCTTGCTGGCCTTGCTGGCTTTGGGTGCCTTGGTTCCACTTTCAACAGTTGCCGGAGCGGCGTTAGCAGCGTTGGCTTCGGTGCTGAAGAGGCAGGGAGCAGTCATCAGCGAAAGGGCCACGGCAGCCATAAGGAGCTTTTTCATGTTCGTATCCGTTTCTTCTGGTTATGCCACATCTACAACAATATGGCTGTACGTCTATGGCATGAGCGGACGGCGGACGCAATAACAAATTTGAGCCTACGGAACCGGGCATTTGCGGGCATTTCTTGGGGCTTGTCAATTATGGCGGCAGGGGGGTTGCTGCATCCGGCCCATGTTGACAAAAATACGGGGCTAATGCTCTAAGGATAAGCTACGCTGCGCCGCAGAATTTGGCGGGCATTTGCCACAGGTTCAAGGTTCATGGGCACCGCCCCGGATGGGGGCTGAATGCTGCCCCTGCCGTACCGATCAGAGTCCAGCCTCAGCCCGGCCAGCATTTCAACCAGTACCTCTAACACAAAGAATCGCCATGGCTTTTTTTGCACCCCGTGATGCCAAGACTACACTCGTATGCCCGACCTGCGGCGCCCCCCTGCATATCGCCCGCACCTGCCACGAAGTCTATATGTACTGCCCGGCCTGCAAGGCCCAGTTTCCGCTTCAGGACTACATCCGTCAGGCGGATGAAGCCATGGAGCATTTTCTGGAAAACGTCTACTGCAACCGCATCTAGTGCTGCCCCGCCGGGGGCGCGCAATGAACTGTCAGCCTTTTAATCCGGGGCAGACGCAACGGCATGGGCAGTAGTGCTGCGGGCCAGCTCCCTGGCTGCCGCCATGCCGCTGGCCCAGGCCCAGTGCAGGTTGTAGCCGCCCAGCAAGCCTGTAACATCCAGCAGTTCGCCCACCACAAACAGGTTTTTTTGCAGCAGGCTGCGCATGGTCTTGGGGTCAACTTCGTCGGTATTTACGCCGCCGGAGCAGGCCTCTGCCTTTTTTAGCCCCGCAGTTGCCTGCGGCGTCACCTTGTGCTGTTGCACAGCTTCCACAATCGCCACGCGGGCCGCGCGTGAAAGCTCCGCCACTTTGCGCCGCGCGGTTTCCTCCGGCAGCAGGGCGTCCACAAGCCTTTGGGGCAGCAGCCTTGCCAGCAATGCGCGCGAAGTTTGCTTGCCCGCCTGGGGCGCATCCAAAAGCATGGCAACATCCTGCCCCGGCAAAAAATTCAGCGTGATTGCAGCGCCTTCGGCCCAATAGAGGGATGCTTTGAGGGCTGCCGGTCCGCTCAGCCCCTCGTGGGTGAACAGCAGATCATCCTCCCAGCGGTGCTGCCCAAGCGTAACGCCCACAGGCAGGCTGATGCCCGTCAGGCCGAGCAGGGGCGAATCCGGATCGAGGCGCAACGGCGCGAGCACGGCGTGTGGCGCAACAATGCTGTGCCCCAGTTCCTCCGCCAGCCGATAACCTGCGCCACCGCCGCCAGCCTGCGGCCATGCCGGGCTGCCCAGCGCCAGCACCAGAGCCTTGCCGCGCCACGAGCCGCTATCCGTCTGCACAGAAAAGCCATCCGCCAGTGCTTCGACAGCTGTCACACTGGTGCCGCAGGCAATAACGCAGCCGTGTTTGCGGCAGTCGTCCGCCAGCGCCCTGACAAGCCGCTGCGCGGAAACAGTCAGAAAAAGCTGGCCGTGGGTGCGTTCCTCAAAGGGCAGATCCCATTCCTGCACAATGCGCAGCATGTGCTCCGGCGTAAAGCCCTTGAGCGCTGGGGCGCAAAACGCATTGCCCCTGCTCCCGTCACAGCGGTAGTCCTTGGGGCTGACAGCGCGGTTGGTAAAATTTGCCTTGCCGCCGCCGCTCACTGCCAGTTTGCGGCCGGGCACAGGCGCACGCTCCAGCAGCACAACGCTCAGACCTTTTGACGCCGCCTCGCGGGCGCACATAAGCCCCGCGGCACCAGCGCCCAGAATCAGCACGTCCACGTTATCGGGGCAGCGCGTCACGGTGCCCTGTTGCTGCTTCGGCATGGCCTTTTGAGTGGAAGGCTGGGCGGAATCTCTGCCCCTGGGGCTGGCGTGGGGCGCGCACCCGGCTGGCATGTCTTGCGCTGGCATGTCTTGGGCGGGCGCGATGGAAGTTGCGGACGCTGCTTTGGAGCCCGGCTTTTGCGGGTCAAAGGCCTGCCGTGCCGGATTTGACAGAATTTTGCGCGTGGCGCTATTTTGGGGAGCTTTGTTGTGCATGCGGTGAAGGTATACGAGGCTTTGGCGGCTGCCAAGCCCCTGTGCGCCAGCAAGCCGCCCTGGCCTGATACGGGCCGACCTGGTCAGCGTGTTCGCGCCCGCCCATTCATTTTTACAGAGATTGCCATGCCAGTTCTTGCTTCATCCTACGTTGCCCCGTGGTTTGTGCGCAACGGCCACGCCAACACCATGTGGCCCGTACTCTTTCGTGAAAAGCCGCAAATGTCGCCTTCTGCGCGCCGGGTGCGCCTTGAAACGCCTGATGGCGACTTTCTTGATGTGGATCAGCATCCCTCGCTTGGCAAGAACAGGGCGGAGCGCCCGTTTGGGCAGGGCAGGGGCATAGCTGTTATTTCGCACGGGCTGGAGGGCAACAGCCGCCGCAAGTACGTGCTGGGCATGGCCAATGCCCTGCGGGCAGAAGGTTTTGACGTGCTGGCCTGGAACATGCGCTCCTGCTCGGGCGAGAGCAACCGCACTGCGCGCCTGTATCATATGGGCGAGATTGAAGATCTTGGAACTGTAGCGCGTTTTGCCGAGCAGTTTGACCGCCCCCTGCTGCTGGCTGGCTTCAGTATGGGGGGCAACCAGATTTGCCGTTATCTGGGCCGGGGGCCGGTCTCGCCGCTGGTGCGGGCGGCTGTGGTCGTGTCTGTGCCTTGCGATCTTTCCGCTGCGGCACCAGTGATGGATGGGCCTGCCTGCCGTATCTACATGAGCTATTTTTTGCGAACCCTGCGCAAAAAAGTGCGCGAAAAGGCCGAGCGCTTCCCTTCCTATCCCTCAGTTGAAGGCGTGGAAAAAATCCACACTTTTGCGGAGTTTGACGCACGCTTTACCGCGCCTGCCTTTGGTTTTGCATCTGCCAAGGATTATTGGGAAAAGAATGCGGTTCTGCCCGACCTGCCCTGCATAAACGTGCCAACCCTGCTGCTCATGGCTGCGGACGACCCCTTTTGCGCGCCCTCGTGCTATCCGTGGCAGGCGGCGGAGCAGAGCGCGCACCTGCACCTTGAAGTTGCCCCGCATGGCGGGCATGTGGGTTTTGTACAACAGAAGCAGGAATACTACAGCGAGCAACGCGCACGCGAATTTGTGCGGCAGTTGACGGGGCGCGGCATTTTTTAAGCGGTTGCGATGATCAGCGGGCGACACCAGCGGGCTGGTTGCGATGGAAGCCTCACGGACGCGTCAGTTTTTTTGCCGCTCGGCCAGTCGCTTCTTGGTCAGAACCGTGGCCACGGCGCTAACCGGGTCTTCCGGCCAGGGATGCTTGGGATAGCGGCCCCGCATTTCTGCGCGCACTGCGGGGTAGCCGTTGCGCCAGAAGTGAGCCAGATCGCGCGTGACCTGCAGGGGACGCCCTGCTGGCGAATTGAGGCGCAGCACCAGAGCCACGCGTCCATCAGCTATACGCGGCGTGTCCACGCAGCCGAATAATTCCTGCAACTTGGCGGCCAGCCAGGGGCCTCCGTCTTCACCATACACAATGGGGCGCATGGCCCCAGACGGCACCTGCCATTCCGTGGGGGCCTGCCGCTCAAGTATCCGGTGAAGATTCCCCGGCAGCAGACGGCGCAGGGCATCCAGCAGTTGCTCCGGCGTGAGCGCCGCCAGAGAATTGGCGCGCCCCTGTTTGCCTTGCCCCGCTGACCTTTCGAGAGCCTGCTGCAAGGCTGGCGCAAGCCAGTCATTGAGAGTCGCCAGCAGGGCGGCATCAGAAACATCGGGCCACGCCTCGCCGTCCAGCTCGCGCAGCAGGCCTACACGCGCGCGCCACTGTTTTGAGGCATCATCCCACGGCAGGCATTCCAGCCCCCTGTTCTGCACATGAGCGCACAGGGCAGCCGCGCACTGGTCAGGCAGGGGCCGGGGCAGGGGGGCATCCTCCAGAACCAGAGACCCCAGCACTCGCTGTCGCCGGGCGCTGACCAGCCCTGCATCTGAAACCGTGAGTCTATCTTCGTTGCAAATGTCTGCGCTGAAAAGCTCTGCAAGATCATCGGGCGAAAGGGCGGCGGCAAGGCGGATGCGTCCGCGCGGCGCTGCACCGTCAACTTCTGCCACTGCCAGAAAGGGTAGCCGCGCCAAGGGGTCATCGCTGGCTATCTGGGCGGCCCGTCCGCTGCGCAGAAGATAGGGCGTCATGGCGGCCACCCCTCCTGCAAAATTCCCATTGCCGCTGCTCTGAGGCTGGCCGTCCGCCTGCCGCAGGGCGATCTGCTCGGGCCACGCCACGGCCAGCAGTCGACCAAGGTTCGCTGCCTGGGCAAGAGCGGAGGAAAAAATATTTTCCGCGCTGTGATCCTGCCCTTTGGACGCGGCCGGAGGCTCTTTTGCGCATGCGGTTCAAGCTGGCGCATGAGCCTTTGCGCGAGGCGGCGCACACGCTCGCTGGCGGCGTCCGTCCTCTTGCCCGCAGCGCCGTCGCGGCATAGCCAGTCGAGGCGGCGCAGTACATCGCATCCTGCGCCCGAGGCAGGCATGCCGCCCTTGCTTTTGCCAGCGGTAAAGGCCAGCGGGTCCCGTTCTTCCAGCAGGGCTGCAATACAGGCAGCCAATGCGGCAAGGGAGTTGTCGCGCCCCCACAGCAGCAGGCGCGCAGTGCGGGGTGTCAGAGGGAGCGCGGCCATGCTGCGGCCCAAAACAGTTGGCCGTAACTGGGCATCCAACGCACCCAGCGCCAGAAGGTTCTGGCGTGCTACAGCCAGATGGGCCGGGGGCGGCGTTTCGAGCCATGCGAGCGAGGCCGGATCGGTCACGCCCCAAACCGCCAGTTGCAAGGCGAGCCCGGTGAGGTCGGCATCCAGAATTTCAGCGCGGATGTGCGGACGCATGCCGTTTTCCTGCTCTTTTGCCCACAGGCGGCAGCAGATGCCGGGTTCGGTGCGCCCGGCGCGTCCGGCCCGCTGGGCAGCGCCTGCCAGGGACACGCGCTCCGTCACAAGGCGAGTGAGGCCGCTGGCAGGGTCAAAGCGCGTCAGGCGTGCAAGGCCGCTGTCCACCACGAGCCTCACGCCCTCAATGGTCAGCGATGTTTCGGCAATGGATGTGGCAAGCACCACCTTACGGTGTCCCTGCGGCGCGGGCGCAATGGCTGCATCCTGTTC
>JASGGT010000131.1:0-6998 GCA_047602655.1 Desulfovibrio sp.
CACCTCGCCCTGGCAGCCCACTTCCGCGCCGGAAATGGACGCATTGAGCTTGTAGAACAGACCAATGGCCCCGGCAGTGAGCAGGAAATCGCGCGCGCCGTCGTCCGTGGCATGGGGATAAAAATTCAGATAATACAGCAGCACTGCTGGCACGATGCCCGCCGCGCCATTGGTGGGCGCGGTCACAATGCGCCCGCCGGAGGCGTTTTCTTCCGCCACGGCAAAGGCGTAGAGCATGGGCCACAGACTGAGGTCGCGCCGCCCTGCTGCCTGCAGGGCGCTGACCTTGCGCAGCAGATTGGGCGCGCGGCGACGCACATTATACCCGCCCGGCAACACTCCATCCGTATAGCAGCCGCGCTCCACGGCTTCGCGCATGACGTCTGTGATGGCCGTTATGCGCTCGTTGACCTCGCTTTCTGACCGCCAGAACACTTCGTTGGCCATAACAATCTGCGCGATGCTCTTGTTTTCGCGGGCGCAGATATCAAAAAGCTCCGAGGCTTTTTCGTAAGGATAGGGAGGCGTGGCGTACAGTTCGCGCGGGCTGTCAAAATCGTCGTCCGTGCGGATAAACCCGCCGCCGATGGAATAGAAATTCTTGGAGTATATCAGCATACCATCGGCGCTAAAGGCCGAAAGCGTCATGGCGTTGGAATGTTTGGGCAAAAATATGCCTTTGTGCTGACACACATCGCGCTCAAAATCAAAAGGGATGGTGTAGGCACACATGAGCACCAAGTCGGCATTGTTTTGCAGATCCGCAGTACGGCGGGCCATGTGGGCAATGTCCACCTCCTGCGGTTCCTCGCCTTCAAGGCCGGCCAGCACGGCCCCGATAGTGCCGTGCCCCTCGCCGGTAAGCGCCAGCGAACCGTAAAGCTCCACTTTTACCCGGCCTACCATTGGCAGCATGCCCAGAACGGCAAGTTCGCCCGCAAAGGCCTTGCCCGCAATCATGGGACCAATGGTATGGGAACTGGACGGCCCTATGCCGATCTTGAACAGATCAAAAACGCTGAGCATGGCGCTCCTCCCGCAAACACATGTCAAGGCGCAATGGCCTTTGCCGCAACATATCCCGTAAAGGTCCCAAGACACAAGCGCTTAGCTAAAACCGCCCTACTTTCTGAGTGCTGCGGGGCTTGCCCCGCGCAGCGCAGCAGCCTTGTCCGCCACGCGCTGCATGAACTCAAGCAGATTTTCCTTTTCCTGCGCGCTGAGCACGCTGGTCACGGCATCGTCCCATGTTGCAATAACTTCCATTATCTGCGGATACAGCTCACGCGCCTGCTCGGTGGGAAAAACAGCCGCCGTGCGCTTGTCCACAGGATTGACCTGCCGCCGGATAAGCCCTTTTTTTTCCAGCTGGGCCAGAGTGCGGGCCACGTTGCTTTTGTTCACGCAGATACGCTCGGGCAATTTGTCCTGAGTGATGCCAGGGTCGCGGCAAAGGTTGAGAATAAACAGATACTGGCTGCTATTGATGCCAAAGGGCGCAAGCGCCCGGTTGAGGTACATGTAGTAATGCCGGTTGGCCAGCGTGATCCATTTGTAGACAAGTTCCATGACATGTTCCTGTGGCTGGTTGTCAGCAAACCCTGCAAGGCCGACATCCAATGGATTATGGCAGGCAGCGCCGCAAGAAAAGGCTACGCTTGAGGTGCTTGCCTTGACAAGCGCGGGGGCAGAGGTCCATAAATCGTTGCGAGCGCAACGAACCCTTGAACCCTGTTACGGAGGTCAGGTCATGCCCAGGATACACCGTCACAGTCCAGCAGCCCGGCAGACTGAGGCCGGTTTCATTGAGGCCTTTGCCGCCATTTGCCGTGGCAACTTTTTGGTTGTCACCTGCATCAACATGTTACTGATGACGGACTACTATCTCATCTTTGTCACGGGCACGGCCCATGTGCAAAAAACCTTTGGCACCAGCCTGAGCACAGCGGGGCTGACCTCGGGCATCATGGTCATTGGCTGCCTTGTGGGGCGATTCCTTTCAGGCAACCAGCTTTCCACTTTTGGTGGCAAACCCTGCCTGCTTGCGGGCCTGCTGCTGTTTACCGCAAGCATTGGCGGGCTGTTCCTGGTGGATTCGCTGCCCGTGCTTTTTGCACAGCGCTTTGCAGCCGGTTTTGGCATAGGCGTGGCTGGAACCGCCACTGGGGCCATTGTGGCCTATGTGGTTCCTGTACGCTTTCATGGTCTGGGCATAGGACTTTTTACCATGAGCGCGGCGTTGGCGCTGGCTTTCGGCCCTTTTCTGGGCATCTTCCTCTCCCTCAGGTACGGATACCACACGCTCATGCTGCTCAATGGGGGCATCAGCCTGCTGTGCCTGGCTATTTTCTGTTTTTTGCGCAATCTGCCACCCATGCGCCATCCATCACGGCCCGCATTGAACCTGTACAGCTATATTGATCCGCGGGTGGTGCGCTTTTCACTGGTGGCTCTGGCCGTGTGCCCCAGCTACGGCTGCATTCAGGCATTCCTGCCTTCCTTTGCGGCGGAGCACGGCCTCACGGGCGCAGCCAGCATGTTCTTTCTCTGCTACGCTGGCGCGGCCTTGCTCACGCGCCCCCATAGCGGCCGCCTGTTTGACCGGCGCGGCGAGCACGTGGTTTTGTACCCCGCCCTGCTGCTCACGGCTTTGGCCCTGTACGTGCTTTCGCGCGCCGAAAACGCTGCCGTGCTGCTGTGCGCGGGCCTGCTGCTGGGCGTGGGTTTTGCCAACTTTCAGTCTGTGGGGCAGGCGGTATCCCTCTCGCTGGTCTCTCGCTCGCGCTATGCGCAGGCGACCACAACATTCTACATTTTCTTTGACCTTGGCATCGGCCTTGGCCCGTACATATTCGGCCATCTTATCCCTTCAGCGGGCTACAGCGGCATGTATCTGACCTTGAGCCTCCTGGTTTTGGCCTCGGTTGGCATATACCGCATTGTTCACGGCGGACGGGCGCGCTGAACCGGGGCATGGCGCGGGGGTGCGCACGCTGCGGGCTTGCCTCTTTTTTCCTCCGGTTGTAGGCTGATGGATAAAGATATTTCCCAAGCCACGAGGAATACATGGCAAACAAAAAGCCCCAGAAAAAGTCCGCAGATACTTCCACGGCTGTGCAGCCTTCCGCGCCCGCCGACACCACATCCACCCCGGAAACCACCCCCCAGGCTGAGCAGCCCCACGGCATCAGCAAGGTCAGCAAGGGTGTTTTTTTTGTAGGCATAGCCGTGGCCCTTGTGCTGGGCGTCTATGTGGGCAGCCTTGTGCCTTCCATGTTCACGCAGGAACCTGCACAGCAGACTCCCGCAGGCCAGACGCAGGCGACAGCCCAGGCTCCGGGGCAGCCCTCCGCTCAGCCTTCCGGCCAGGCCAGGCAGGACAACCAGCCGCCCATTCCGCCCGAGCTGGCAGCCAAAATCGCGTCCATGGAACAAAATGTCCTTGCCAACCCCAAGGACGCTCATAACTGGACAGACCTTGGCAACCTCTATTTTGACACCGGTCAGTCGCGCAAGGCCGCCAGCGCTTACGAACGTTCGCTGGCTCTTGCGCCCGACAACGCCGATGTGCTGACCGACCTTGGCATCATGTACCGCGAGCTTGGCGAATACGACAAGGCCGTGGCGAGTTTCCGCCGCGCCTCAAGCGTCAACCCCAAGCACGAAAACGCCATGTTCAACGAGGGCGTGGTGCTTTACTTCGACCTCAAGCGCAAGGACGACGCCATGAAGGCATGGCAGCGCCTGCTGGCAGTCAACCCCGCTGCGCGCGCTCCTGACGGGCAGTCCGTATCTGACGTAATCAGAAACCTGCGCTAGGCACGGCGGCGGCCAAAAGTCGCCCAAGCACGACAAACCGCCCCCTGCATCGGATTTGGAGGCGCATTCGCGCCTGAAGGGGGAAAGACCATAGATAGATCGGTGATCTTACAGGCGGAACGACCATGATTCTCACTTCCTCCGGCATTTCGCGTGCGTTGCTGCGCGCCTGCGCCCTTTTTTTGTGCATGGCCTGCGCAGGTATTGGAGCGCCGTCCACGGCGCACAGCGGCATGATTCCGCCCGTGTTGCGTTCAGCAAGCACGCCGCTGCTGCCCGACCTGCAATACTTTATTGACGTGACGGGAACCATGGATGTGGAGGAGGCCGCGGCCCCATCCAACAGCCAGATGTTCAAGCCCCTGAACGTCAAGGAGCTGCCGCGCGTTACCGGAGTGATGTGGCTGCGCTTTACCCTGGCCCCTCTGCCCACGGGAGGGCGCTCGCAGGCCATGCTGCTGGACATGGGGCCGGATGTTCCGGCTGACCCTGTTCTGTATGAACCTGCCGCCAACCCGGCGACAGACAGCGTTGAATGGCGCGAGATTCTCCCGAGTCACCGCAATGTGATGCTGCTGCCCGAGCCGGGGGCCGACCCGATCACCTGCTATATTCGCCTGGACGGCCTGCCGGGCATCTGGTTTTCACCCATGCTGCGCAGCCCACAGGACGCCGCATCCAACTGGGGCAGCCTTGCGGGCACTGCTGCCCTGCTGGCTCTTGCCGTGGTCATGCTGCTGTGCCTTTTGCGCGGGCTCTCCGAGAGGGGCCAGTGGCGCATCTGGACAGCGCTTTACGTTGGCGTTGCTCTGGCGCAAGGCATATTTGGCATGCCAGCCTACGGCTCCGGCAACATAACCCTGAATCAATCTCTGGCGGTGCTCGCGCCTGGGCTGGCGCTCATGCTCCTGCCCCATGTGGGCCGTCATCTTATGCGCACGAGGGGGCGCTCCCCCCTGCTGGACGCCCAGTTCATACTGCTTTCCCTGCCGGGCGCGGCGCTGGCCCTGCTGCCGCTCCTTCCCGGTTTTAGCTGGAGCATCCGTTTTCTTTCACTCTGGCCTGCCTGCACGGCGATCTTTACCCTGAGCGCCCTTGGCGGGGCCATCATGGGCCTTGGCGGCGCACGGCGTTTTCTTTTGGGCTGTCTTGTGCCGCCCCTGTTTGTGGCTGCGGGCGTCATGGGGCTTGATTACGGCTATGCCGCAAATCTGCTGGCCTCTGCTCCGCTTTGGGGCACGGCCCTGAGCGCCCTGCTCATTGCCGGAACAGGCCTGCCACGTGACGCTGTCCAAGCAGAAGAGGACAAGAAGGGCACCAGGCGGGAATCCGCAGCGGCGGGCAAACGGAACTCCGCCGCGCTGGATGCGGCCTTGATCAGTTCCAGCCTTGGCGCCGGGCCAAACGATGCCCCCATCAGTCTTGACACTCCGCTGGACGACCCCAATCTGCGTCTCTTGCCTCCCTCGGCCCTCACTGGCAAAACCGCCGCAGACTTTTCCGCCCTGCCGGTGGATATTTCTGACAATTCAGATCTGGAGCCTGTTGCAGCGCCTGCCAGAAACCAGAAAAAATCAGCCTCCGCCGTTGACCCCGGCATGTGGGAAAACCTGCTGCGCCCGCCGCTGGATCGCCTCATGCGCGAAGGCGCGGCGCTTGGCCATTGCTCCCTCCCCCCTGCTGTGCGTCAGTATGCGGAAAACATGCTTGGCGCTGCTGGCGACCTTGCCAGAATCATCGACAACCCCGGCAAGGAGCTGGACCAGACCAGCGTTGGCGAACAGCGCACGGCCTTCAACCTGCAGCATCTTGTGCGCGAGGCGCACGATGCCGTGACCACCGCCGCCGAGAACTCGGGTATTGGCCTTGCGTGGTACATGCCCCCGCTGCTGGGGCACATGTATGAAGGTCAGGCCAAAGCCTTGCGCGAGACCCTCGGCCTTCTGCTTGAAAGCGCCGTGCGGGCCACCACAAGAGGCGCTGTGCACCTTTCTGTGCGGCGTGTACCCGAAACCGCCGATCCGGGCCATCTTCTGTTTACCGTGACCGACACCGGGGCGGGCATTCCGCCGCGCGACAGATCATCGCTGGCGCTCACCCGCGCATGGGAACTGGCCGGTTCCAACAGCGGGTATCTCAATGTGGAATGCGGCCCGCAGGGAACATCCATTGCCTTTACCCTGCGTCTTAAGCCGCTGGAGAACGAAACCGGAACAGAAGCTGCGCCGGAACCGCAACGCGCGCCCACCATTACCGTGGTGGCTGAAAGCGCCGTTGACCGTCAGGCGCTGGCCCACATGATAACCACCCTTGGCTGCAACAGCACTCAGGCCCGCAGCATGCGCGAAGCGCTGGAATGCAATCGCGAGGCCCCCGCTCTCATGCTCGTGGCCCAGTATCCCCACGATGGCCCCGCAGAGGCGGACGCGCTGGGCCGCTTTGAGGCCGAAGCCCTCAAAGCCGGGCTGCCCGTATTCAAGGCTCTTGCCGTCACCAAGGACAACACCCGCTGGGATGAACTGGCAGACACGGGGTACACCCACGCCCTGCTTGAACCTGTGGATGCGGAGGCCTTTGCCGCTACCCTGCGCGAAGTGCTGGACGAAGCCGGATTTACAGACCACGGCCCGGCTGCGTCAGCAGTGGCGGCCCCTGCCACGGCGGCAGAAGCAAGCGATCCTGTGCCGCCCGCAGAGGATATTTCCCTGCCCGTTCACGAGGTCGGCTCTCCCGAACCCGCGAGCAAACCTGCCGATGCTGCACCCAGCATACTGGCGCAGGAGCAGAACCAGCTGCCCGACCTCTTCGGCCACGACGCCTCCGTGCAGAACGCCCTGCCGGATACGGGCGCATCCGTGGATGCTCAGCCGCTGGCAATGTCGCTGCCGAATGACGGTCTGCTGTCCTCTACCCAATCGCTGAATTTTGGCACTGCCGACCAATCCGGCATGCTGCTTCCCGTGATGGAAGATTCCCCGCAGGAAGAAGACGCGCCCATTGAACTGACGGATCTTTTGCCGCCCGAGGCCCCTACGCAGGATGCCGGGCAGGCGTTTGCCGCCATGCCGGACACCCCAGCACTTTCCCTTGATGCACCTGACGTTGCCCCTGCTGGGGCTGCCCTGGTCGAAAAAGCAGCAGACGCAGTAGAAGAACAGACTGCTGCGGCGCAGTCTGTT
>JASGGT010000132.1:0-6975 GCA_047602655.1 Desulfovibrio sp.
GTTCGCCCCGCTCCGGCGCCCCTCGGGTGGCCAAACACACTCAGGAGAACAGCAATGAACAGTTACCGTCAGACCCTCTATTCCAGCATAATCCGGGTTGCGGCCAACGCAGTCATGGTTGGTGCAATTTTTGTGGGCATGTATCAGTCGGCCCACAGTTCTGGGGCCTCGGAACTGGTGTTCTGCGCATGGTTCTTTGGCATTACGGTGCCTACGTGGGCAGGGGCCTTCTGGCTCACCAAAAAGGTGCGTCAGGTATATCCCGCCGAGTTTCAGAGCCTTGTGGAACTGCCGCGCCTCGGGCAGCGGCTGGTAAGCTGGCACGTGGCCGAAGCGCCCATGTGCCCCGTCATTGATCGCCGATAAACGGGAGCAGCAGCATGTCGTGTGTCATGACCATACCACAGGCGGGCAGGAAGGAACCTATGGGGGAATTCATCAAGAGCCAGGGATGGCAGAATTGCCTCCAGACCCGTGCCCGGCAGCGTTATTGGGGCGCCCTGTGCGCCCTGTTGCTGGGTTTTGCCCTGCTGGGGATGCTTGACGGCCTTCAAGGACTCGCAAGGTCTGGCGCGGATGTGATCGAACTGCTGCCGGGCGGCAGCGTGTCCATATCCGGACCGTTGACCATCAAAAATCCCGTCAACAGCGACCTCAAGGCGCAATTTGCCCCGGAAAATCCCGCGCTTTTTTATGATCTGGAAGGATTCTTTGCGGGCTACTGGTTTGGCAACGGCATGTGGCGAGGCAGTGTGCGCGCCGATGCAGCGGCTGAACCCGGCAGCTACGGCCTGAAAGTTTCTTTCAGGGGGGCGGCTGCCAGCACCTCGCAGCACTACACAGTCATCGTACATGCCGATGAAACCGCCATGCGGGCCGCGTCCTCATCGTATTTGCGGCGTATTACCGGCTATAATCCCTTTGTGCTGGCTGCGGGATGCTGTGGTCTGGCCCTGTTGGGCGGCGTTGTGGTTTTCCGCCTTGGCAGCCAGTACATACGCCAGCTGACGACCCTTGGCTGCGGAAAATCGTGCGCGTGCTGCTGCTGCGAACCGCGCAAGCGCAATCCGCACATCTGGTGCCTGCTGTACGGCTTGCGCGCTCCCGCAAAGGGAACGCCGTGCGCCGTCTACGATGCGCAAGGTATGCCCCTGGGCACTGCCCGCGCCGCAGAAGCAAAGAACGGCACGCTTGAACTGAATTTCGACTCAATCACAAGCCCGGCGGCAGAAGCCGGGGCGACCAATACCGCCGTACGTCCTGGCTGTCTTGTCCAATTGCGGCCGCCAAAGCCGCTCTCTCCTCCGGTCACAGACAGATAAGGCCGTTCGGTCTCCCGCGGCATGCACTTGGCGCGTCACCTGTGCATGCCGCTTTTTTTTTGCCCGCCGTATTCATCCCGCCTTGTCGCTCTTGCCGCCTGCTTTGCCATAAGCTATGCTTATTGTGTTGCATATGCCCCCTGAGGGCTCAAACCAAGGCGGAATTTTCATGTCTCAACTTTGCCCCTGCGGCAGCGGCCAGACTCTGGACCAATGCTGCGGCCCCCATATTGAAGGCGCGTCCTGGCCCCAGAACGCAGAAAGCCTCATGCGTTCACGGTATTCGGCCTATGTGCTTGGCCGTCATCAATGGCTTGTGGAAACCACGCATCCCGACTACCGGGAAAATGTGGACGCCGACAAGCTGGCCGAGCAGACCAGGGATATAACCTGGCTGCGTCTTGATATTGCTGCTACCGAAAACGATGTTCCCGCCGGAGAACACGGCGAACTTTTTGATGTTGTTGAATTCTACGCCTATTATGAACTGGAGGGGATCCCCCGCCAGTTGGGCGAGCGAAGCTTTTTTCAGCGCAAGGACGACAAAATTTATTATGTGGACGGCGTGGCCCTGCGGCCTGACGCCTACCGCAGGCAAGAACCCAAGGTGGGGCGTAATGATCCCTGCCCCTGCGGCAGCGGCAAAAATACAAGAAATGCTGCGGGGCTGCCAAATCCTGATGACCACGGACGCAGAACGCGCAAAAAATTCCGGCAGGGGCAAGAATGGTTCTCTGACAGCCATCCGGCAGTTTTGTCTGGAGTGCCAGGGTGCGTCTGCCAAGGCGGTTCGCGCCTGTGCGGATGAAGAGTGCCCCCTTTGGGCCTGGCGGCTTGCCACACTGGCGGGCGAGGAATGCCCCGCCCCGGCGGAAGAAGCCGCGCGTCAGGCCCTGCGGGCTATTCGCAGGCAGTGCATGGGCTGTGCTGGCGACAGGGTAGAGGTGCGCGCCTGTGCGGCGCGTGATGCCTGCGCTCTGTGGCATTGCCGGTTTGGCGTGCGTCCGCAGACCTACAAGGCCGTGCGGCGGCGTTTTTTTGCTCCCAAACCCTTGCGACTTTTGTAATGCGCCGTCAGGAACGCGGTGCGACACCACAGGAGGTATCCATGCCTCATTTGCTCGAATGGTCGAGAGCGTACGCTCATCGCCTTGATGCTGATTCTGCTGCGGCCCTGAAGGCGCGCGCGCCGGAGGTGGCCCAGAGGCTTCAGCGCGAGCTGGCATCCGGCGAGCTGCCCTTTATTTCCATGCCCTTCCGCGCAAAGCTGGAAGTGGAAATGGCCCCGCTGATTCCCCGCATCAAGGCCTACAAGCATATGCTGGTGCTGGGCATCGGCGGCTCTGCCCTTGGGGCGCGGGCCATGCAGCAGGCCTTTGCGCCGGGGCAGGATGGCCCCGGTCATCGCGGTCCGTGGCTGTGGATTGCGGACAACGTCTGCGCGGAGCGTTTTGAAGCCCTGCTCGGCAAGCTCAATCCCGCTGAAACCGTGGTGGTATGCATCAGCAAGTCTGGCGGCACCATTGAGACCATCTCCCAGTATTTTCTTGTGCGCGACTGGCTGAAGGCCAGCGTGGGCGAGGGCTGGCAGGATCAGATGATCGTTGTCACCGACGAACGCAAGGGCTACCTGCGCGAAGAAGCCAACCGTTATGGGCTGACTGCCCTTGAAGTGCCGGACTACCTTGGCGGCCGCTATTCGGCCCTTTCTGCTGTCGGGCTTTTGCCTGCGGCCTTTCTGGGCATAGACTGGCAGGCCCTGCTGGACGGCGCAGCCGATGTTGCCCGCCCGCTGCTGCAAAATCCGGATCAGGTAGCCGAGCATCCTTCGTTTGCACTGGCCTGCTGGGCCAAAGCTCTGGAAGACAAAGGCTACAGCCAGTTGATATTTTTCAGCTATATTCCGCAGTGGGCCGCTTATGGCGACTGGTTTGCCCAGCTTTGGGCCGAAAGCCTGGGCAAGGACGGGCAGGGCAGCCAGCCTGTGCCCGCCACAGGGGTGACGGATCAGCATTCCATCAACCAGATGTTTTTGAGCGGCCCGCGCAACAAGGGATGTATTTTCCTGACCAGCCGCGATCAGGCGCAGGGGCCCAATTTCGGCATGGATGTGCCGGATCAGTGGGCCTGGCTGCGGGCCAAACCCTTTGGCAGCCTGCTCGAAGCCGAGGCGCTGGGAACACGCATGGCCCTGTGCAAGAGCGGGGTACCCCTGCTGCATGTGGAAATGCACGACAGCGGCCCCCGAGCCGCCGGTTCGCTCATGCTGCTGCTGGAGGTCGCCACCCTGTTTACGGGCTGGCTCATGGGCATCAATCCGCTGGATCAACCCGCCGTGGAGCTGGGCAAACGCCTTGCCAACGCGCGGCTTGGGGCTGGCGGCTATGCGCAGGAAGAAGCCGACCTTGCGGAATACCTTGCGGCGCCCAGAATGGAACAGAAGTTTTAGAGCAGAGTAACATTGAAAATGTTTATCCGCTCTGCGCGGATTTTGAAAAAATCCGCGCCACGAAATGCTTGCAAGGCGAACTAGCTTCGCCCGTTGCTTAAGGCGTTGCGACGCAGGCTTAAAGCGTTGCGACGCAGGCTTAAAGCGTTGCGACGCAGGCTTAAAGCGTTGCGACGCAGGAAGCTACGGATGAAGACAGCATAGATGCTTCGCCATTAAGCAAGCATTTCAAAGTGAAAATGCTCTAAACGAGCGAGGGTGCGGACGGCCCGCCCCGCTGCAACCCTTTGCCTGCGTGCCGAAATGTGCTTCAGGAATGGCGGTGGCCGCCAGGTGGCGGCTTTCGGATATGCCTGGGGTTTTTATAACCTGTCGCGTAGCGGCGGCTTTACGGCGGGGCGCAGCGGTCGTTTTCCCTGCGCCCCGGCGGTAGTGGCAGATGTGCTGCGCCGCCCGGAGCCGCCGCGCGCGCAAAGGCATTGTCATGTTCAGAAAAAAGCAGCGTAACGAAGCCTGCATCCGCCAGTGCGAGGATGCCTGCGCCCAGGCCGTGGACACGGACAGCGCGTTGCCAAGTTACGCCCGCACACTATCCTGGCTCTCGCTGGTGGTCATTTTGCTGACCAGCCTGGGGCTTTCTTTCTTTATTTCCAACTCTGCGCGCGAGACCCTGCTCACCCGGCAGGAGAACTTTGCCCAGCAGCTTGTGGAAAATCTCAACAGCCAGATATTCCGCCGGTTCGCCTTGCCCACCTTGCTGGGCTACGGCCGTATCGCCCTGCGTCAGCCAGAACAGTACGACAGGCTGGATCAGGTGGTGAAGTCCGTCATTCACGGTTTGCCGGTCGAGCGGCTGCGTATTTATGATTTTTCGCGTCTGGTGGCGTATTCCACCAAGAAGGAAGATCTGGGCCGCGCCGGTTTATCCCCGCCATATCTGGACGACATTCTCGAAGGCGGCGCGCCGAGGTCGGAAATCATTTCGACCATGCCGGGCTGGCAGGCCCCATTTCGCGTGCCGTTGCAGGAAGGCTCGTTTGTGCTGCGCATTCTCTACCCCCTGCGCGGCGAACCCCTGCACCCAGGGGAGGAAGCGCCCATCATGGGCGCGCTGGAGCTCACGCAGGACATTACGGGCGACTATGAGCAAGTGCTGACCTTTCAGGGCATCATTGTTGTCATGTGCCTGCTTTCGTCCGTGGTCATGTTTGGCCTGCTGCTCATGCTGATCCACAGGTCGGAGCGGGTGCTGGCGGCGCGCATGTACAAGAACAGACTTCTTGAAAACCAGTTGCACAGCAATGAACGGCTGGTGAGCATGGGCCGGGTTATTGCCAGTATCGCGCACGAAATTCGCAATCCCCTGGGCATCATCCGCTCCAGCGCCGAGCTGCTGCAACGCCGTACCGACAAGGCCGATGCCAGCACCCGCCGCATTCTTGGGGCGATTTATGACGAGGCTGTTCGCCTTTCGCAGACAGTCAACGACTTTCTGGACTACGCCCGTCCCCGCCAGCCCAAGCAGGATGTTGTGGACGTGAATCTGGTGCTGGATCAGGTTCTGGCCTTTCTTGAAGGCGAGATGGGGCGCTGCGGCGTGGCGCTTGAGCGGCAATGCGAGAGTGGGCTTTTTACACCCGGCGACAAGGATTTGCTGTACCGGGCTTTTTACAATATCCTTGTGAACGGCCAGCAGGCGATGGATGGGCCGGGCGTTGTGCGCATAAATGGGCGCATTGACGACAACGGCCGCGTTTGCATTGAATTTCTTGATTCTGGCCCCGGTTTTGACCCCGCTACGCTACCCAACCTGCTGGATCCCTTTTTTACCACCAAGGACGGGGGCACAGGGCTTGGTTTGCCCATTGTGCAGTCGATCATCTCAAGCCACGGCGGTGTCATCAAGCTTGAAAACGGCCCCGAGGGCGGGGCGCTGGTAAGGGTTCTGCTGCCCAGAGCCCAAACTGGCGCATAGGATACATAATGAGCGAAAAAGCGCATCTTCTGATCATCGACGACGAAAAAAACTATCTGCTGGTGTTGCAAACCCTGCTTGAAGACGAGGGCTATGCCGTCACGGCCATCAGCGACCCTGAAACCGCACTGGCCTTCCTGGACGAGAGCGAAGTGGACGTCATTGTGACCGACATGAAAATGCCCAAGGTCACAGGCCGGGAAGTGCTCGAGCGGGTTAAAAAGAACTGGCCGTACATTCCGGTGCTTATCATGACGGCCTTCGGCTCCATTGAAAGCGCCGTTGAGGTCATGCGCTACGGCGCATTTGACTATATCACCAAACCTTTTTCCAATGACGAACTGCTGCTTTCCATCCACAATGCAGTGGAACTCTCGCGGGCGCACCGTCAGTACCGCTTGTTGCAGGAAGTTATGGAAGACCGTTACGGCGTCCACAAAATTGTGGGCCGCAGCCGGGCCATAAGGGACGTTTTGCTCATGGTAGAGCGCGCAGCGCCCAGCCGCTCCACAGTGCTCATCACCGGGGAATCCGGTACGGGCAAGGAGCTGGTGGCCCGCGCCATCCATTATACCAGCCCCCGCAAGGACAAGCCCTTTGTATCGGTGAACTGCATGGCCCTGAATCCCGGCGTGCTTGAGAGCGAGCTTTTCGGGCATGAAAAGGGATCATTCACCGGCGCTGTCGCCATGCGGCGCGGGCGCTTTGAGCAGGCAGACAGCGGTACCCTGTTTCTGGATGAAATTGCGGAACTCACGCCCGACCTTCAGGTAAAGCTGCTGCGCGTCTTGCAGGAGCGGCGTTTTGAACGCGTGGGCGGCGGCGAGGAAATTGAGGTGGATATTCGCGTGGTGGCGGCTACCAACAAGGATCTTGCCGCCCTGGTGGAGAAGGGGGCATTCCGCGATGACCTCTATTACCGCCTTAACGTTGTGCAGGTTCCCCTGCCGCCCCTGCGTGAGCGCAGGGAAGACATCCCCCTGCTTGTGGCGCACTTTGTGGAAAAGGTCTGCACAGACAACTCCATGCCGCCCAAAACCTTCAGCACAGAAGCGCTCAACTACCTCACGGGCTATGAATGGCCGGGCAACATCCGCCAGCTCGAAAATGTGGTGGAAAGCTGCCTTGTGCTGGTGCCGGGCAATGTCATTGACGTGGACAATCTGCCCGCCGAGATCCGCGATGAAGAATCGCAGTTCAAAAGCGCGGTGGACTTGCTGCCTGTACAG
>JASGGT010000133.1:0-6921 GCA_047602655.1 Desulfovibrio sp.
GAAGAATCCTTGGCGGGCGCAGATTCGGAGGACTTGGATGCGGCCTTGCCGGAAGCTGTTTTGCCAGAGGCTGGTTTGGCTTTGCTGCGTGTTGTGGTTGAACGTTTGGGTTTGGAAACTTCCTGCGACGATGCATCCGTGGCTGGCTGTGAAGCGGCCACGGGGGTGTCTTGGTCTATGGTCATGAAAATCCTTTTGCTGCGGGGCGCTGAGCCTCCGCGAAAATTTCAGCCAGCATGCCATGCACTTACGGGAATGTGCCGTATTTGCTCCGCCGCAGCGCCAACAAGGCGCGCGAAGGCGGCAGCATGCTAATCCGCTTTTTGGAGAGTACGTTTTTTTTGAAAATATGCAAGCGGGCAAGGGCGGGGCGGAAAAATGCGCGCGATGGGGCCAGCACTCGGTTACGATAACATGCTGAGGAGGCAGAAGAAAACCTGTGGAAGAGGGCGAGGGGCTGGGGCAAGGGCCGCATCTGCCGGATCACATTCTTACAATGCGCCCCGGCAGATGCGGCAGGCAAAAATCAGTCTTCAAGCATCTTGAGTTCGGCAGAGAGCTGACCAGAATTGGAGCGCAGCAGCACGTAGCCGCCCTGGGCCAGCATGCCGGGGTTGACCACTAGGGTACGGCCCACGCGGTCCATGGCGCGCGATTCGTGGATGTGCCCGCACAGGCAGATGTCCGGCTGGGCTTCTTCCAGAAATTCGCGCACGGCTGTGGAACCCACATGAATACCGCCGGGGATCATGTCGCACGCGGTATCCTTGGGCGGATTGTGCGAAACAAGCACGCTGTGCGGATAGTGGCGGGCTTTTTGCCAGCAGGTTTCAAGCCACGCGGAAAATGCGGATTCCGGAAATTCGCTCGGCGTGCCAAAGGGCGTAAATGTGGAGGCCCCAACGCCAAAAATGGCGATTTCAGGCGTAAGCTCACGGGTGACGGCGTGGAGGTTCCAGCCCTTTTCGCTCAGCCACTGGTCAACTTCAGGTCTGTCCATGTTGCCGATTTGGGCCAGCACGGGGATGTCGTGGACGCACAGGGCGTTCATGACCAGCTCTGCCTGCTTGACGCCGCCGGTGATGGTCAGGTCGCCGGTAACGATAATGCCGTCAGCCTGCGAGAGTTCCGGTATCTGGGCAAAACGTTCAGGCTCGTCGTGGATGTCGCCCACGGCGATCCAGAGAAAATCCTGAGAGTCGGCGCTTGGCATGGTATTGCTTCCTTTGTTACAGTGGCGCAGGTGTTGAGAATGCCATACATTGCACCACAAGGAAAGAGCCGCTTGCCCTCCAATGCCACGCCCCCCGCGCCTGCGCCGCCCAGTCAGCCAGTAAATCAGCCGGATGCCCCGTCAACGTGCCCGCCGATGAATCCTTCTGCCGTGCTGCCCGATGCGATGGCTCAGGCAAGAAATGATGTGCGCAAAGCCATGCGTCGCCTGCGGGCGGAGCAGTCGCCCCAGTTGGCCGAAATCCGCAGCGAGGCGGCGCAGAACAGGCTGATGCAATCCGCCCTGTGGAAGAATGCCCGCTCCGTGGCCCTCTATGTGGGGGTTAGGGGCGAGCTTGGCACGCAGGCCCTGCTGCGCGCGGCATGGCAGGCCGGTATGCTCGTGTGGCTGCCGCGTGTGCGGCGCAGCGAACCGGGATTTATGGATTTTGTGCAGTGCAGCGGCCCGGATCAGTTGCGGCCCGGCCCTCTCGGCCTGCTGGAACCGCACGATTCCCTGCCCGGTTTCGGGCCGGAAGCGGCGGGCGGAAGCATCGCAGCGGCAGCACATCCCCTTGCCCCCGACCTCGCGCTCCTGCCTGGCGTGGCCTTTGATCTCGCTGGCGGGCGACTGGGCTATGGCGGCGGCTATTACGACCGCTTTCTGGAAAAGGGATTCACCTGCCCCCGCGTGGGCCTGTGTTTTGAATTCCAGCTTGTGGAATCCCTGCCCCTGGCCCCCTGGGACCAACGGGTCAACTATATATGCACTGAAGAGCGTATGCTGTGTCTGTAAGCTATATCCCCTTTGTATTTCCCGGTGTGCCGCAGGTGCGTTGCGCCTTTCAGACCCGCGCCGGAGGCGTGAGCCTTGGCGAGTTTGGCGGCGGCAACATTGCCTTTACCGTGCAGGATAACCCCGAACACGTCATCGCCAACCGCCGCAGCATGCTGGAAGACCTGCGCCCGCAAGGAATGACCGCCTGGGCCGAGCTGATGCAGGTGCACGGCGATGGTTTTGTTTTTGAGCCGGAGGCCGTGGCCTGCGAAACGCCCGTCACGGCGGAAGGCGACGGCATGGCCACGGCACGTCCCGGCCTTGGCCTGCTCATTAAAACGGCAGATTGTCAGCCCATCCTCATTGCCCACAAAAGCGGCGCGTACATCGCCGCCATGCATGCGGGCTGGCGGGGCAATCGCTGCGATTTTCCCATAACCGGCGTGGCCCGCTTTTGCGAGCGTTACGGCCTTGAACCCCGCGATCTTCTGGCCGTGCGCGGGCCCAGCCTCGGGCCGGGCAAGGCGGAATTTGTCAATTTTGACAAGGAGTGGGGCGATCCCTACCTGCCCTGGTTTGACGCCAGCAGCAAAACCATGGATTTGTGGGGCCTCACGCGGCACCAGCTTGAGCGCGCGGGGCTTTTGCCGCGCAATATCTACGGGTTGGATATCTGCACCGCCAGCAATAACGAGCAGTTTTTCTCCTACCGCTGCGCCAGACGCTCGGGCCGTCAGGCCAGCCTTGTGTGGATAGCAGCCTGAGCCATTGACAGGCCGCAAGGCCGCGCCTAGAGTGTTGGCGGCATTGGTAGCCGGGTAGACCGGCTTGAAAAGGGAATCCCGTGAAAAACGGGAGCGGACCCGCCGCCGTAAGGTTCTTAACCTTGCTCCATCTTGCGCCACTGGAAACGGGAAGGCCGGAGCAGGGGAACCAAGCCGGAAGACCTGCCATGCCCCAAGGTGCGCAGTCATGGAATGACGGCACCACGGTGCGGTATTGGCCGCCCCACGGCAACGGGTTTTTGCCGGCAGGACAGAGGAAATACGGGCCTCTTCCACCACGAGTGGAAGAGGCTTTTTTTATGCTCGCGCGGCGCAGGCCGCCACTGGGCAAGGGTCTGACCCCTGAGGTCAGCCAACGCTTTGGCCCGCGTTTGCCCCCGCAGGCTACGGCCAGAGGGCTGGCATGACCAGAACGACCGCATCTTCTCCCTCCTCCTCACCGCAATCCCGCAGGCTGTGGCCGGTTTTTACCGGTCTTGTGGTCGTGTGGCTTGTTTCGCTGCCACTGGCCTGTTTGCCGGGGCCTGTGCCCTTGAGCGCGCAGAGCGTGTTTCGGGCTTTGGCGGCATTGGCAGGCTTTGCGCCCGCGCACGATAATCCTGCCCTGACCGGGGTTGTGGTGAGCATCCGGCTTGCCCGGGTGTGTCTGGCCGCCCTGTGCGGCGGCGCTCTGGCTATGGCCGGGGCCGCATTGCAGGGGGTGTTGCGCAATCCGCTGGCTGATCCATTCACCCTGGGCATTTCCGCCGGAGCAGCCTGCGGGGCCAGTATGGCTATCGCCCTTGGCGGGCCGCTGGTGGTCATGCTGGGGAATATTCCGTGGCTGGGCAACGTGCCGGGACTGGCCGGGTTCAGCCATGCCGGGCTGGTGGCCCCTGCGGCCCTGATCGGCGCGCTGGCGGCCCTTGGCTGCGCACTGTGGCTGGGGCGCGGCGACGGCGCGTTCAGCCGGGAGAGCGTTATTCTTGCGGGCATTGCCGTGGCTGCATTTTTGGGGGCGCTTGTGGCCCTTGTGAAAGCCCTCAACGAGGAATCCGTAACCAGCATCGTGTTCTGGATCATGGGCTCCTTTCAGGGCCGGGGCTGGAGCAGTCTGCCCCTCCTGCTGGCAACCCTTGTACCGGGATTGCTGGCAACGGCCTTTGGCTGGCGTGCTCTGGACATGCTTGCCCTTGGCGATGAACAGGCCGCCCAGACTGGCCTTGATGTGGGCCGCGCCCGCCTGTGGCTGCTGGCCGGGGCAAGCTGCATGACCGCTGGCTGCGTGGCCGTGGCCGGGGTGATCGGATTCGTGGGGCTGGTGGTGCCGCACGTGCTGCGTCTGCTGCTGGGCTGGGGGCACGGCCCCCTGCTGACTGCGGCCTTTTTCGGCGGCGGAGTGCTCTTGATATGGGCGGATGTGCTGGCCCGCTGCGTGCTTTCCGGCGGGCAGGAATTGCCCGTGGGCGTGGTCACGGCCTTGCTTGGCGGGCCATTTTTCGCCCTGCTGGTGCGGAGGCGCTGATGCTGCGGCCTGCCCAAGATATTCGTCATGAGGGGCGCACAGCACCGCCTGTGCTGCGCATTGCCGGGGTGCGCGCAGGATACGGCGGGCAGAGCGTGTTGCGGGACGCGGGCTTTAGCCTGCACGCCGGGGAGTGCGCCGCACTGCTTGGCCCCAATGGCAGCGGCAAAACAACGCTGCTGCGCACCCTTTCGGGGGTGCTGGCGCCGCAGGCTGGCGCCATTGAGATTCTGGGCCGTCCGCTGGCAACATTGAAGCCGCGCGAGCGCGCCCGCATGGTGGCGGTGGTGCCGCAGCGCGGGCAATTGCCGCAGGGCCTTACCGCACGGCAGATGGTGCTGCTCGGGCGCTTTGCCCATCTTTCGTGGCTAGGGGCCTATGGGCGGGAAGATTATACAGCGGCAGACCGAGCGCTTGAAGAAACCGGGGCCGCATTGCTTGCGCAGCGCAGACTCACAGAACTTTCGGGCGGCGAGCTGCAAAGAGTCTTATTGGCCCGCGCCCTTGCGCAGGAAAGCCCGCTTTTGCTGCTGGACGAACTGGCCGCAGGGCTGGACTGGGCGCGCATGGTTGATCTGTTCGACCTGCTTGAACGCCGCCGCGCCGCCGGGGCCTGCGTGCTCATGGCCGTGCACGACTGCAATCTGGCGGCTCTGTATGCCACGCGCCTCATGGGGCTGCGAGATGGAAATCTGGTTTTTGACGGGCCGGTAGCAAATGTTTTTACCGAGGAGAATCTTGGTGCGCTCTACAACATACCCATCTGCGTGTTGCCCCATCCCCGGTGGGGGGTGCCTCAGGCCCTGCTTGCCAGCGCGAAAGGCCCGTGGAGCGGGAAAGAGCCCGCTGGCGACGCTGCTGCCCCGGCTGTCTCTGCTGATGGCGTTGTGCCCAATGCTATGTCTGACGCTGTGCCTGGCGCTGCTCCCGGCAGGGGCGCGGGCGGCCGGATCTGAAAGCGGCGTGCCCAGGGATTCCGCTCCCATTGAGGTGACAGACGACACGGGCGCATCAGTAACCTTTGCCCAACCCGTCAGAAGGGTGATCGCCCTGTACGGTGCGTTTAACGAGATTTTTCTGGCCCTGGGCGCTGGCGACCTCTTAGTGGCGCGTACCGCTGCGGACGGCAATTTGCCGGAGCTTGCGGCCCTGCCTGCCATCGGCACGCACATGCGCCCCAATGCCGAGCTTGTGCTGGCGCAGCAGCCCGATGTGGTCTTGCAGCTTGAAGGCCGCAGCGAAGCCCAGACCCAGACCGAGAATCTGCGTTCTTTGGGCCTCAAGGTGCTGACATTTGAAGTAAATTCTTTTGAGCGGCTGTTTGAGGTCACAGAAATTCTGGGGCGGCTTGCAGGGCGCGAGGATGCGGCTCAAACCCTCATAAACAGCTGGAAGGGCCGTGTGCAGGCATTGCGTAGCCGTAATGCCGGCAAGCCCGTGGCGCGCGTTTTTTACGAGGTGCGTTATCCCAATTTGCTGGCGGCGGGACGCGGCGGCATAAGCAGCGAGATACTGGCCCTTGCCGGGGGCGAAAACGTGGTGAGCGACAGCAAAAAGCTGGTGCGCTACAGCGAGGAAGCCCTGCTTGCGGCAGACCCGGATGCGTACATTATTCAGAAAGGTCCCATGAATCCTGCGCCCACGCCCCTGGCTGAGCGTGACCATTACAGGGATTTGCGCGCCCAGCGCACCAGCCGCGTGCTTGTGGTGGATGAAGAGCGTTTTGCCCGTCCCGGCCCACGCGCCCTAGATGCGGCGGAAGAGCTGGACAGCTGGCTGCACCGCTGATCCCTTGAATATTTCAGAGCATTGTAAAGAGAGCAGATAATGAACGGAATTCTCTACGGCGTGGGCGTCGGCCCCGGCGCGCCCGATCTTTTGACCCTGCGGGCAGTCAGGGTGCTGGGCGAGGTAGATGTTATCCTTGCGGCAGCCTCGCCCCGCAATGATTTTTCTGCGGCGCTGGATACGGCGCGCCCGCATCTGCGGGCCGACGTGCGCGTATTGCGGCTGGAATTCCCCATGACGCGCGACCGCGCCGTGCTGCGCGAGGCCTGGCGCGTAGCGGCCCAGACCACCAGGGATGTGCTGGAAAGCGGGCAGAGCGCCGCCTTTCTGACCATTGGCGATCCGCTGGTGTACAGCACGTTTGGCTATCTCATGCGCACCCTTGGCGAGTGCGCGCCGCATCTGGCGGTGGAGGTCATTCCCGGCATCACGTCTTTTCAGGCGGCAGCTGCCCGCACCCGCACCGTTTTGTGCGAAAATGGCGAGACCTTGCGCATCATACCGGGTATCAACAGTCGGGAGAGTCTGGAAGATTCATTGCAACAGAGTGATACGGCCGTGATTCTCAAGGCCTATCGCAATCTGCCCGCCATTGCGGAAGCCTTGGGCGCAACCAACAGGCTGGAGTCGTGCGTGCTGGCGAGCCATGTGGAGCAGCCTGCGGAGAAGGTCTGTCAGGGGCTTGGCGGGGCTTGTGCTGCGGGTGAGACTCCGCCTTATATGTCGTTGATTCTGAGCCGCAAGCCGCAGGGTAGATAAAGGCAGGAATATCTTGGCGGCGGGGTGGGTGAGCCTGTCGGGCTGATTTACGCAAACCCGACTTTTGCGCCCTGAATGCGTCAGCGGCGGGATTT
>JASGGT010000134.1:0-6856 GCA_047602655.1 Desulfovibrio sp.
CCCCGGCATTGGCCACCTTGGCAGTGCCCAATGCCGAAATCACGCCCGCGCTTCCCATGATGGCCAGGAATTTTCTGCGATTCATATGCGTTTCTCCGTGCAGTTAGGCGCCCTACGGGCGGGCCTTATGACAAGTGGTGCAGTCGGTGTTCTTAGGACGACCCACGTTCATACCCTGGTGGCAACCCATGCACTGGAGGTGATAGGCGGCCTTGAGGCTGGGACGGTTGGGATTGGCGGGGTCGATTTCCTTGGTGTGACAACTGCCGCACTTGGGAGGCGTAGCCGACAGCGGGCTTCTGTGGTGGCACGTGGCGCACAGAGTCTCGGGCTTGTTGTGGAAAGCTTCGGCCAGCTTGTCGCCCTTGATGCGTTCCATAAGGGAGGCCACATGGCGGCGGTGCGTGAAGTTGCTGGGCTCGTACTTGTCGGCCAGCGCATCAATGCTCACCTTGTAGGGGCCCTGCATGGCGGTAAGGGGCTGCACGGTCTTGTGGTTCAGCACGGTTTCAGCGGCCAGGGCTTCGTTCTGGTCGGGGGGCAGCTTGCCCTTGATGCCCTGCTGCATCTGCTCCGGCGTCATGGAAGACGTAACATTGTGGCAGGTGGCGCACCATGCCTGGTCGCGCTTGGGCGTCACAATGGCGTGGCAGCCCGCGCATTCGCGCCGTTCTTTGGTTTGCTGTTCATGACAGCTCACGCAGCTCACAGGGGTGTTGCCCTTGGCGCGTTTGGCGATATTGGTGGCATGCATGGCGCGGTCAAGCGTCACGAAATTGCCTTCCGCCTTGCCTTCCGTAGTGTGGCAGGTGCTACAGGCCACAGGATCGCCGGTGTGGTGGCATGTTTCGCAGTTGGCAATCTTTTTCTCGTGGATGAGATGATTGAAAACAGCGGGTTTCATGGCCGCGCCCTTGGGATTGGGCTTGGCGCTTACCGGAAACATGACAATGGCCGACGGCGCGCCGCTGTCTGTCGGCTCCAAAGCTGCGGCCGTGGCCGATCCAGCTCCGAGCGCCGTCAGACACGCCGCGCCCGCCAGGGCCAGAGCCGCCAGCAAAAGCAGTGATGTGCCGTTCCTCATGTGCTTGTCCTTTTGCAATCAGACATTACCCCAACGCCCGCCGCATACATTGCAGCGGGTTCCTCCGTACCCCCGATCCCTACGGGGGTGAACACGCAGATATTGCAACGGTATCCCAGCATGCAAGACACGTCAAGGAGGGGCCGTTGTTGTAATTGCTTCTTATGCCTTGGGAACAGGGAGCTTGGGATATTTTTCGCTAAAAAGAGAGTTTTATTGATTGTTCACGCAACCTACGGAAAACACAGATTCTTTGCGAAAAAACACTCGTATCGTGTGATTTTGACCGAACAAGGGCGTTCAGCAGAGCACGGAAGAGGCGAATATCTGTGCGCCCGCAAACACTTCAAGATGTTTTTGCGTAATGTTCAGCGCATCAGAGACCGATCCGGTGCCGGAAAAGCCATAAATAACAGTGAGCAGCCGCCGGGGCGAAGATGTGTCCGGCCCGTCCTCGGCAATCATGGCCCGGCGGGAGTCGCTGCAAGGGCAGCCGAACGCGCCCTGATCGTCCGACAGAAGGGGCATGCGGCAGAGGTCGAGCTCGTCCTTGCCTATGCCCGCGTAGGATTCGCCTTCCTGTCCAGCGCGCAGCACGATGTTGCCACTCAGGCGGGCTAGATCGTAGGTGCCAAGCGAAAAGCCCGTTTCGAGGGAAATCAGATTATTGGCGTCCACGGCACTGTTGATGCGGTAGAGATCCTTGCCCTGACGCACGCGGCGATAAAGCGCCTCGGAGGATATGCGCACCCGCCCCGGATCGCGCCCGAAAGCCTTGAATGCCCGTCGTGAGGGGCCTATCTGCGGCATGTCTGCAAGCTCTGTGCGCTCAAGCGTCTGCCGCAGCCCGGGCAGCACGTGCTGGTCAAAAAACTGCCACAGGCGCGGCTCTTCGGGCGGACCGGGCAGACCAGAAAACACAGCCGAGGGCCGTATCCGGCCAGAGCGAGCGTATCTGCGGATCAATGGAAATGGCGGGCATGAGCATATGGGGAGTTCCCTATAACTGGGTTGAATCAGGAATGAAGGTTTTAAGGGGTGGCCCCGCGAAACAGCACACGTTAACCAGCCCTATCTGTTGCGCGCCTCCTGCCAGAAGCGGCACGCCGCTTCCACCACTGCGGCGGGATCGTCCGGTGCAGCCATTGGGCCTCGGGCCGGGCGCGAAACCACGTAAGCTGCCGCTTGGCATAGGCCCGCGTGTTGCGCAGCCAGAGGGAGCGGCAGTCCTCAAGTGAAAGGCGGCCCTGCAAGTGCGCCAGCGCTTCGGCGCAGCCAATGCCCGACCAGCCCGGCGCGGCGGGGTCGGCGCAATGGCGCATGGCCGCGCGGGCCTCGTCCAGCGCGCCGCCAGCAAGCATGAGGTCAAGGCGGCGGGCCAGCCGTGGCTCAAGCCATGCCAGGGACGCGTCCAGGGTCAGCAGGGGGCCGACGCAGAGCGGCGTGCTCATGGAATTACTGTGCCACCACGTAAAGGGCCGCCCTGTGCTTTGGCAGACCTCCAGCGCGCGGATGATGCGCTGCCTGTCGTTGGGGTGGATTTTGGCGGCATAGGCGGGGTCGGTCTGCGCCAGTTCCGCATGCAGGGCGGGTGCGCCCTGCGCGTCCACCCGGGCGGTGAGTGCAGCGGTGAGCTGCGGGTCAACGGGCGGAATTTCCGCCATGCCCCGCAGCAGAGCCTGAAAGTACAGCCCCGGTGCCGCCCACCAGCAGGGGCGTTTTGCCCCGTGCAAGGATGTCGCGCACCTTGTTCACGGCGGCTTCCGCCCATCGGCCTGCGCTGATCTTGTTTTCCGTAGCCAAGAAACCGTACAGGTGGTGCGGGCAAGAGGCCCGCTCTTCCGGCGATGGCTGGGCCGTAATCAAGGGAAAGTCGGCGTAGACCTGACGCGAATCAGCGTTGACCACCTCGCCGTCAAGGGCAGCGGCCATGGCAAGCGCCGCCGCCGTTTTGCCCGAGCCAGTAGGCCCGGCCAGGCAGATAACCGGCAGCGGCGCAGAAGTCGTTCCAGACATGATCACTTGACGCGGAAGCCGCCAAAAGGCGGAGCAAGGCAGGGCGTACCCTGACGCACTTCGCCCTTGTGGTATTTATCCATAAGGGCCGTGCGCACGTTTTCAGGCACGAGCCCCTTGATGTCCGCACCGTGGCTGGCAGCAGCCTTGACTATCGTAGAGCTGATGAACAGCCACTGGTAGTCTGTCATCAGAAAGACCGTCTGGATGTGGCGTTGCAGGCGGCGGTTCATGAGCGCCAGCTGGAATTCGTACTCAAAGTCCGAGGCGGCGCGCAGCCCGCGCAGCAGGGCGCAGGCCCCGCGTTGGGCCGCGTATTCCACGGTGAGGCCGGAAAAAGGCTCCACCACGGCGCGCGGTTCGTCCTTGAGCGCCTCCCGGGCCATTTCCACCCGCTCTTCATGGCTGAACAGGGGGAACTTGGGCGTGTTGTCCGCCACGGCCACAACAATTTGGTCAAAGACTTCGCAGCCGCGCCGGATAAGGCTCAGGTGCCCGTTGGTCAGCGGATCGAAGGTACCGGGGTAGAGTGCTATTCTCATGGCAGTGTCCAGATGCATATGCGTGTCTGGCCGAACAGGCGCTCGGCCTCAAGGGTCCATTCTGCGGGCAGGCTTACCCGTGCGTCTTTTTCAATTTCAGCCGTTACAAAAGCCCCGGGTGCAAGCCAGCGGCGCGTGGCCAGTAGCCTGAGCGCCGGGTCGGCAAGATTTTTGCGATAGGGCGGATCCATAAAAATAAGCGAATACGGTTCCACCGGGGGGGTTTTGAGCACTCGCAGCACATCGTCGCTCACAATGCGGGCTTCATCCTCCACCCCAAGGGCGGCGATGTTGGCCTTGAGGCAGCGCACGGCCTGAGGGGCCATTTCCACCAGCAGGGCGTGTTCCGCCCCCCGGCTGATGGCCTCAAAGGCCAGGCTGCCGCTGCCCGCAAAGAGGTCAAGCACCCGTGCGCTGTACCAGTCCATGCCGCGCGCGGCGAGCATGGAAAAAAGCGCCTCGCGCGTTTTGCCCATGGCGGGGCGGTAGCCCTCGCCTTCAACAGTCTTAAGGTTGCGTCCGCCAAGACGCCCCGAAATAATCCGCATGACGGCCTACATGCGTGAGAGCAGGCGGGTGAGGGCGTAATCCATCTTTTCCATGGCCTCCTGCAGCTCGGTTTGTTCCACCCACGGGCGGTTTTCAACATCAGCCATCTTGCCTTTGAACATGCCCCACTTGCGTTCCACTTCGTCCGTGAGGAACGTCCAGTTGACGCGGGGATGGGCCTGGGTTTCGTGCTGCACGGTTTCGGTGAGCTGCGGCCCTTCAAGCACCATTTCTTCAAGGTAGGTGGCAATAAGGGGGCGCTTGGCGAACTTTTGCTCAATGAGCCCGGCCAGTACGCTTTGGGCCTTTGTTTCGCCGTGGGTCAGCACAACCTGCGCGCCATTGCCGGTCAGCGGCTTGAGCCATTCAAGCAGCTGGCTTTGCCCGGCGTGGCCGGAAAATCCGTTGATGGTGAAAATGCGGGCGGCAACTTCAATATCCTCGCCAAAGAGCGTGATCTTTTTGGCCTTTTCCACCAGCTTGCGGCCCGGCGTGCCCACGCCCTGATAGCCCACAAAAACAATGCTTGCGCCGGGCTTCCAGATATTGTGGCGCAGGTGATGGCGCACACGGCCCGCGTTGCACATGCCGCTGGCTGAAATGACGATGGCAGGACCCTTGTAGTCGTTGATGGCCTGCGATTCGGCAGCGGAAAGCGTGTAGCGCAGGTTGGGCAGAGAGAAGGGATCATCCCCGCCGTTGAGCATTTTGAGGGCTTCATCGTCAAAAAGTTCGCGGTTGCGCTCAAAAACTTCCGTGGCGCGGATAGCCAGGGGGCTGTCCACAAATACGGGCATATCCGCGGGCAGTTTGTTCTGCTTGGCGAGCATGTGCAGGCAGTAGAGCACTTCCTGCGTACGCTCCACGGCAAATGCCGGAATGATGACCTTTTCGCTCTTGCCGTAGCTGTAGGCAATGGCTTCGCCCAGTTCATCAACGCTGAGGTTCTCATCCTTGTGGTCACGGTCGCCGTAGGTGGATTCCATGAACACGTAGTCGGCCTTGGGCGGGGTTTCGGGGCTGCGCACAATGAGCGACTGCGGGCGGCCAATGTCGCCCGAAAAGATGAGACTGGTGGTTTTGCCGTCTACATCGGCTTCAAGGCGCAAGGAGCCGGAACCAAGAATATGACCAGCATCATAGTAGGTTACGCGAATGCCCGGTGCAGGTTCAAACACCTTGTGGTAATCGACAGTCTGAAAAAGAGTGACAGTTTTTTGGGCGTCCTCAACATTGTACAGGGCCGTTGGGGGATTTTTAAGCCCGCGCCGCTGGTATTTGCGCGCTTCCCACAGGGCCTCCATTTCCTGAATATGGGCGCTGTCCTGCAGCATGAGGTCCAGCAGTTCGCTAGTGGCCTTGGTGCAGAAAATGGGTCCGGCAAAGCCCTCCTTGACCATCTTGGGCAGCAGGCCGGAGTGGTCAATGTGGGCGTGGGTGACAAGAATAAAGTCAATGGCGGTAGGCTGATAGAGTTCCGCTTCACGGTTGCGGGCTTCTATGGCCTTGTTGCCTTGATGCATGCCGCAGTCGATGCAAAAGCGCTTGCCAGCCGCCTCAACCATATAACATGAACCGGTCACGGTTTGCGCCGCGCCCAGAAATTGTACTTTCATCTGTTCCTCCACTGAGGGTTGGCGGCTTGAGAGGCCGCAAGCTCTTTGCCGACCGCCATGCAAGGCGGAAAAGACGCAAGGAGACTTTTTTCCATAGCCGCAAGCGCGGCCCAGCGTCAAGCAAGGGTCCAGTTGGCGATGCTCCCGCATTGCCTTTGGCCGAAGGCCCACATATACTGAAAGTTATCGGCCCGTGCGGTGCCTTTTGCGCGCAGGCCTCCCCCCCATACTTCAAGAGGAACAAGGAGCATTCATGCCTGAACTGCAACAGAACATGATTGATGATCTCACCTCCGTCACCACAGAATCCTGGCGCACCTTCCGCATCATGGCGGAAATGGTGGAGGCGCTTGATACGCTCAACGCGCTCAAGGTCAAGTGCATATCCCTTTTTGGCACTGCGCGGTGCAAGCCGGATTCGCAGGAATATAAAGATGCTGAAAAAATTTCGCGCCTGCTGGTGGAAGCGGGATTTGGCATCATCAGCGGCGGCGGCCCCGGTATTATGGAGGCCGCCAACAAAGGAGCCTTTAAAGCCAACGGCGTGTCTGTTGGCCTGCACATCCAGTTGCCGCATGAGCAGGGTTGCAACCAGTACGTAAAAACACGCTGCAATTTTCGTTACTTTTTCATCCGCAAGTTCATGTTTGTCAAATACGCCATGGCCTACGTGGTCATGCCCGGCGGTATGGGCACCATAGACGAACTTTCCGAGGCCTTTGTGCTGGCCCAGACCGGGCGCACGCGCCCCTTCCCCATCATTCTTTACGATTCAAGCTACTGGAGCGGCCTGCTGGAGTGGATGCGCAAGACCATGGCTGCACGGGGTTTCATCAAGGAAGGCGAAATCGACAAGCTCATTACGGTTTGCGACACGCCCGAAGAAGTCGTTGCCCAGTTGTGCAGGGTGATTATTTAGCCGCCGCATGAATACGAACAGCTCAGACGCGCGGGCCTTTTCACCTGCCGGGCCGCTAACGCCGCCCCCGCCGGGCCATACCTGGCTGGGGCTGTTGCGGCTGGCTCTGGAAATGGCCCGCGCCAGCGGC
>JASGGT010000135.1:0-6845 GCA_047602655.1 Desulfovibrio sp.
CCAGGCAGATTTATGCAAACAAACATATCATCGGCCATGAGTCGCGAAGCGCTCAGACGCCGCACTTTCGGCATTATTTCCCACCCTGACGCAGGCAAGACAACCCTTACGGAAAAGCTGCTGCTGTTCGGTGGTGCCATCCAGATGGCGGGCGCGGTTAAAGCCAAGAAGGCCCAGCGCCATGCCACTTCTGACTGGATGGAAGTTGAACGCGAGCGCGGCATTTCCGTTTCATCCTCGGTGATGAAGTTCACCTATGCAGATCATATCATCAATCTGCTTGATACTCCCGGTCACCAGGACTTTTCAGAAGACACCTACCGTGTGCTCACAGCTGTGGACTCTGCCCTCATGGTCATTGACTCGGTCAAGGGCGTTGAAACGCAGACCCGCAAGCTCATGGAAGTGTGCCGCATGCGCGACACGCCCATTCTGACCTTTATCAACAAGCTTGACCGCGAAGGCCGCGATGCCTTTGACCTCTTGAGCGATATTGAGCAGACCCTGGGCATTCAGGCCGCGCCCATGACCTGGCCCATTGGCATGGGTAAAAGCTTTCAGGGCGTGTACGACATTGAGCGACAGGCCATCCGCTTTTTTGCGGAGGACGGCAAAAAGACCTCCCGCCCCAAGGAAGCCCTGGTCATCAATGGATTGAACGATCCGCAGCTTGCCGAACTGATTGGTGAAGACGCCGCCGAGCAACTGCGCACCGAGATTGATCTGCTTGAAGGCGCGGGCTTTCCTTTTGACAAGGAACTGTACCTCAAGGGCAAGCAGACCCCGGTGTTTTTTGGCAGCGCTGTCAACAATTTCGGCGTTCAGGAACTGCTCGACACTCTTGTGCGCCTTGCTCCCGGCCCTATCCCTCGCGTGGCAGAATGCGCCACGGGCGAGCGCGTGGTCAATCCGCTTGAAGAAGATTTTTCCGGCGTTGTTTTCAAGATTCAGGCAAACATGGATCCCGCCCACCGCGACAGAATTGCCTTTATGCGCATATGTTCCGGCAGGTTCGAGCGCGGCATGAAGGTCAAGCACCACCGCATCGGCAAAGAGGTGCAGCTTTCGCGGGCGATCACCTTTATGGCGCAAGACCGTGAAGGCGTTGAAGACGCATGGCCCGGCGATATTATCGGTTTGCATAACCATGGCACCCTGAAAATCGGCGACACGCTCACAACCTCGGAGCCGCTCAAGTTTACGGGTATTCCCAACTTTTCGCCCGAGCATTTTCGCCGCGTGCAGCTGGCTGACCCCCTGCGCTCCAAACAGCTTGCCAAAGGCCTGAAACAGCTTGCGGAAGAAGGGGCCATTCAGGTTTTTCGCCCGATCACAGACAGCTCACACATTCTTGGCGCAGTGGGCGTGTTGCAGTTTGACGTTATTATTGCCCGACTCAAGGCCGAATACGGCGTCATCGCCGTGTACGAGCCCTGCCCCATTTCTGCCGCGCGCTGGATAACTTCCAATGACAGGGCGGCGCTGGAATCCTTCAAGTCCGATCAGCAATCAAGCCTCGCCTACGATGGCGACGACTGCCTTGCGATCCTTTCCACCAGCGAATGGAAGCTCTCAAGGATCATTGAAGAATGGCCGAAGATAGCCTTCCACACCACGCGTGAGATCAGGTAACACGGCTCATCGCCGGCCTGTGGCCATAGCGCGCGAAGGGCAGCAGCCACCACCCCGACCAGAGACGGGCCAGAGCCGGGCCACGGTTGCTGCCCCGGCTTTTTATGCGCCAAATGACAAAAACGTACCCTGCGGGAACGTTGCGCTGCAACTCCCTTGAAGCCATGCTTGAAATATTGCCAAAGCAGGCATATATGAATTCCTTGATTATGCTTGCACGCTGCCTCCCTGTTCTGGTGCTGCCTTCGGTAAGGAAGCCTACACGCCGGAACCCCGAAACTTCCATTCAATGACTCCTCTATGCTAAAACGACTCCTGTTTTTTCTGTTTATTCTTATGGCCATGCTCGAAGTGGCGTCCTTTTTTTACATCAGGTATATCAACACCAATATCCAGATGCCGTCGTACAGTTTCGTGAACGTCAACAGCAAATTCTGGACGTTCAGCGACGAGCACTTTGGCGTCTGGCATCACCCCTCATCCACCTATCTGCACAAAAAGCCCTGTTTTACGGCTGAATACGCCTCCAATGCCTTTGGCATGCGCGACAAGGAACGTACCAAGGAGGCAGAGCGGCAGCGCGTGGTTATTCTGGGCGATTCGTTTATTGAAGGGTGGGGCAACAGATCGGAAGACAGGCTCTCCAACCTGCTTGAGGCTTCGATCGGCAAGGAAGTGCTCAATTTCGGCACCTCCGGCGGTTTTGGCACCATTCAGGAATGGCTGCAATACAAGCATATGGTTAAACAGTTCAGGCATGATGTTGTTCTGCTGGGCATTCTGCCCCGCAATGATTTTGAAGATAACAGCCTGGATTTCTACTACACGCAAGACACGGACGATTACCGCCCATATCTGGTTGGCGATTATCCTGATTACAAGCTTTTTTACCCGGTTAAAGAACTGCCCCATCCCACCAGGGTTCAGGCTGTGGCCAAGAGCTTCAAGCTCACTCTGCTGGAATGGAGCTGCCTGTATCGGGTTGCCATCTATCTGAATGATTTCAAGATCGAAAACATGAAGCTTGTTCCCCGCTGGACGCCTGAAAACACCACGGATCCTTCGGGCGGCTCCATGTACTATTCTGTGCCCGAGAACGAATGGAACATCATGCGCTATTCGCTGGAGCAGCTTGTGGCCGAAGCGGGGAACCGCAAGGTTATCCTGTTCACTATTCCTGCCTATCAGGATTTTGAGCACTATGACGGCAAGGAACCGCCCCTTGCCCGCAAGCTGCGCGAGTTGGCCGAGCGCACCGGCGCGACCTACGTGGACTTGATGCCCGCCATGATTGCGCGCGGCGTCAAATACCCCGACCTGTTTTTCAGTTGCGACAAGCACTGGAATGCCTTTGGCAACGCTGTTGCCGCAGATATTCTTGAGCCATACGTGCGCGCCGCCCTGCAATCATCCCCCGCTGCAAGAGGAAACTGATGCAACACCGCAAACTACATTTCGGCTTTTTGCCTGCTGCCGTGAGCAACAAGGAATGCGCCGATACCGCTATGGCCATGACACTGATATGTCTGTTGGCCATCATGTTTACCAAGTCGCTCACCCTGTTGCCCCTTGCTCTGGGGCTGCTGCTGGCGGGCATGGTGTGGCCGCGTGCGTACTCGCCCCTGGCCAAGCTCTGGCTGGGCCTTTCGCTCCTGCTGGGCTCCGTTATGTCGCGCCTGCTGCTGAGCGTCATATTCTTTGTTATCGTGACCCCTCTTGCCCTTGTCATGCGCCTTTTCGGACATGACCCCATGCGCCGCAAAGGCTGGAAAAGGGTACGGATTCCACCTTTGTTTCGCGAGACCATACGTTTGAAGCAAAAGATCTGGAACATCCTTTTTAGGCTTTGTTCCTTCAGGAGATAGCGATGGATTTTCTTAAAGACCTGCTGCGGTTTTTTATGCAACGCAAAAAATTCTGGCTGCTTCCGCTTGTGCTCGTACTGCTGCTCTTTGGCGTACTTGTGGTGATGACCAGCGGCTCAGCCATAGCCCCCTTTATCTACTCTGTTTTTTAACAGCATCAGTTCAGGGGCTCCAAGCCTCTGCAACATAAGGAAGCCTTCATGCCCAGAGCCATTCTTGGCATTTCTGCCTATTATCACGACTCAGCAGCCGTGCTGCTGGTGGACGGCAAAATTGTGGCAGCCGCTCACGAAGAGCGCTTTTCACGTATCAAGCACGATTCAGGATTCCCCAGTAACGCTGCGGCCTACGTGCTGCGCGAGGGAGGCCTGAATATTGCCGATCTGGAGGCTGTGGCTTTTTACGACAAGCCCTACCTCAAGTTCGAGCGCCTGCTTGAAACCTACAATGGTTTTGCCCCGGCTGGCCTGCGTAGTTTTCTCTCTGCCATTCCCGTCTGGATCAAGGAAAAACTGTTCATGCGCTCCATGCTGCGCGAGGCCATTGCCAAGCTTGGCCCCGGCTCGCCCAAGATGCTTTTTCCGGAGCACCATCTCTCGCACGCTGCCAGCGCATTTTATCCTTCGCCTTTTGATAAGGCCGCCATCCTTACCATTGATGGCGTTGGCGAATGGGCAACCACCACCATTGGCATTGGCGAAAACGCGAGTATCCGCATCCTCAAGGAGCAGCAGTTCCCCCACTCCCTTGGTCTGCTCTATACAGCTTTTACCGCTTACTGCGGCTTCAAGGTCAATTCGGGCGAATACAAGCTCATGGGGCTTGCGCCTTACGGCGATGGCGACATGGAGCTTGTGGACAGGCTCAAAAAGGCCATCTGCGAGAGCCTTGTGGACATTCGCGAAGACGGCTCCCTGTTGCTGAACATGGAGTACTTTGACTATGCCACTGGCCTGCGCATGTACAAGCGTGACAAGTGGGAAAAGCTGCTGGGTATTCCCCCCCGCGATGCGGAAAGCGAAATCGGTCAGGAATACATGGCCCTCGCGCTGGCCATCCAGCAGGTTACGGAAGATATAGTGCTCAAGCTGGCCCGCGCTGCACGCGAGCTGACCGGCTGCGATAATCTGGTTATGGCGGGCGGCGTGGCACTGAACTGCGTTGCCAACGGCCTGCTGATCCGCAGCGGGATCTTCAAGAATGTATGGATTCAGCCCGCCTCCGGCGATTCTGGCGGCGCGCTGGGCGCTGCGCAAGCCGCCTGGCACATCTGGGGCGACAACGAGCGCCCGTCACCCAACGGTGTTGACGCCATGCAAGGCTCCTATCTTGGGCCGGAGTTTTCGCGCAACGACATTCTGCGGGTTACGCGCCGTTTTGACGCGCCGTATACGGAATTCACCAAGCTTGAAGAGCTCTATTCCACAGTGGCTCAGCACCTTGCGGACGGGGCAGTTGTCGGCTGGTTTCAGGGCCGCATGGAATATGGCCCCCGGGCCTTGGGCGACAGGTCCATTCTTGGCGACCCCAGACGGCCCGAGATGCAGAAAAAGCTGAACCTCAAGATCAAGTTCCGCGAGGGTTCCGCCCCTTTGCCCCCTCTGTGCTTGAAGAACACTGCGCGGAGTGGTTTGACCTTGACGCCAAGTCGCCTTACATGCTGGTGTGCGCTCCTGTAGCGCAGAAACACCGCACGCAATTGCCGGATAACGTGCGCGAACTGCCGCTCTATGACAGGCTGTATCTGCAACGCTCTTCGGTCCCGGCTATTACTCATGTAGACTGGTCTGCCCGCATTCAGAGCGTTTCGCGCAGTACAAATCCCCGTTACTGGGGGCTGATAGACACATTCCGGCGTGAACATGGCTGCCCCATGGTCGTCAACACCAGCTTTAACGTTCGTGGTGAACCCATTGTCTGCACTCCTCTGGATGCCTATACCTGCTTTATGCGTACAGAAATGGACTTTCTTGTGCTTGGTGACATGGTTTTTGACAAGCGCAACCAGCCAGAATGGAAGGAAAATGTAGATTTCAAGTCCATTTTCACACTCGACTGATACGCAGCTGCATCATAAAATTCCATAAGAAAAGCGGAATTCCATTCAGGAGTTCCGCTTTTCTTATACGCCAGAATCAACGCTAAAACAGAATTGAATATGGGATAATTTAAACGCTATTAATAATTGTTTATATACACAAGTAATCTTGTTGCCGTTTTCGCAAATATTATATAACTTGACTTTTGAAATAGTTTTATTGCTATAAAATACTATACTTATACAATATTATACGAACCAGATCTGATATATCCGGAGCGGGAGTGGAATTACACATTCCAACAATTTTTGTAATGCTGGTTGCAGGTTGCCTTACGCTTGCAGTTTCTGCGCTTGCGGCTTCTGAACGCAATGCTGGCGATGGTTTGCGCGAATGGGGTTTGGCGCTCTGCGTACATGCCACGAGTTATATTCTCTTTGCCCTGCGCGGAAATATTCCTGGATTTCTGTCTATTGTATGCGCAAATGCATTTTTTTCTATTTCATATGCAATTTTTTACTATGCCGTTCATATTTTTCTTGGCGTACATCCGAAACACAAATTTCTGTTCTGGGGGCCACCGCTCATTATTACTGTTGGCGTGCTCGTTTTTTTTGATTCGGTCATCTTTCGCGTTCTGTTGGTCAATGCCATGCTGGCGTTTCAGGGATTCCTGGTACAAAAGGCACTGTTATGCCACAAGTTTAATTTTTCCGTGCGCGGGCGAAACCTGATGGTATTTGGCATTGGGCTGTCAATTATCGCGCTTGCGTGGAAATTTTGTGTGGCCATTGTTGCCCCCGATCAGATTATGAGCCTTTTTTTGACCACGCCCGCACAGCTAACACTCTATCTTGTCACGTTTATTTCTTTGATAATGGTATCAAACGGCTTTGCCCTTATGGCAAAAGAGCGCTCGGATGCGGCATTGCGCAAGGCTGCCCTGCTGGACAGGCTGACCGGCTGCTGGAACCGCGTGCGCATTGAAGAAATATTGCAGCAGGAGATGGCGCGCATGCGCCGCTATGGTCATCCGGTTACAATGCTGATGATGGATCTGGACAACTTCAAGAACATCAACGACAAGTTTGGACACCTAGCTGGCGATGAAGTGCTGCGTGGTTTTGGCCGGTTGCTGCGTACAGATATACGTGTAACTGACGTGCCGGGACGTTGGGGCGGAGAAGAATTTGTTGTGGTTTTGCCCTCATCCACTTTTTTTGATGCCGTAACCCTTGCGGAACACATTCGCGATCATCTTGAAAAAATTGATTTTGCCTGGAAAAATAACCCAACTCCACTTACTCAA
>JASGGT010000136.1:0-6794 GCA_047602655.1 Desulfovibrio sp.
GCTGCGCAAAGCTGGCTAAAACTGACTGACGGTAATGATGTCTCGCAAAGTTGGTTGGAAGCATCATCATTTTTTAAGAGTGTTGTACCGCAACAACAATGGGAAGCAGGTTTTGTAAGTCGTCGTGCCCCCTTGGGGAGCGTGGTCTCACGAAAAATTATTTCAACAAGTCTGAAAAAAGCTAAATCAGGTATGCCAGATGGACAATATGTAACCATCAAATATCATACAGAATTTTCAAATAAAAAGAAGGCCGAAGAATTTTTGGAGTTAATGCTAGATGATGACGGATTGTGGCGCGTGTGCGGCTATTTTTTTAAATAAAAAACAATAAGAACAGCTGGTTAATTGTAGCGCAAAGTGGTGAGCATCTCGGGATATAATTGAAAAGCACTGTCATGTGTACACTCAGGCATTTTAATTTTTCTCAAGGACAAGTCTAAGGTATGAAAAAGGCGGGCATAAAGCCCGCCTTTTTGCGTGTTGGCGTTGTCAGGTTGTGTCAGCAGTCAGCTCAGCCCCGACCAGCCCCGCCGCCTAAGTAAAGAAAAACCAGGTCAGCAGGGCGAACAGCGGCACAAGAATGCAGACCGACCACAGGATGTAGCCGAAAAATCCGGGCATGCGCACGCCCTGATCTTCCGCGATGGCCCGCACCATAAAGTTTGGCGCGTTGCCTATGTAGCTGCATGCGCCCATAAAGACCGCGCCAGCGGAAATGGCCGCCAAAGTTTCGGGCATATGGTGCATGAGCGTTTGCGCATCACCGCCCGCTGTGTTGAAAAAGACCATGTAGGTCGGAGCGTTATCCAGAAAGCTGGAAAGAATGCCTGTCAACCAGAAGTACATGGCATTGACAGGTTGCCCATCGCGCGAGACCAGTTCCACCAGCGGGGCCAGCGCGCCGGAGGTTCCTGCCTTGAGAATGGCCATGGCCGGGATCATGCTGACAAAAATACCAAAGAACAGCTGGGCCACTTCTTCAATGGGCCCCCACGTAAAGCCGTTCAGTTCGCGGCATCTGCGGCTGGTATGGCGCATGGAAAGCCACGCCAGACACAACAGGGCGACGTCGCGCAGCACGTTTTGCGCTTCCAGCGGCACACCGCCCACCGTGGCGATGGTTCCCAGCGGAAACAGGCCGGAAAGCAGCACGGCAAGCACCACGCCCAGCATGAACAGCAGGTTGATCTTGCCGTCAAGTCCGAGTTTTTCCTGGTGGATCATTACCTGCCCCGGCCTTGCGGGTGCGGCTTCAGCAGGGTTGATCGGCGGTACGGGGCGGCCTTCCTTGTTGTACAGCACCATGTCCAGAACAAAATAGATTGCCAGCAGGGCAGTGGAAAGGCTCAGGGTCTTCAGAAACAGGTGCGAGGTTGTCCAGAAAAAGTCCACGCCCTTTAAAAAACCCAGAAACAGCGGCGGGTCGCCCAGCGGCGAGAGTGAGCCGCCGATGTTTGCCACCAGAAAAATGAAAAATACCACAGAATGCACACGGTATTTACGGTGTGCGTTGGCTCGCAGCAGCGGGCGCACAAGCAGCATGGCCGCACCTGTGGTGCCCATCCAGCTTGCCAGCACGGTTCCTATGGCGAGAATGCCCAGATTTACTGGCGGCGTGCCTGTGAGGGAACCCTTAAGGCGCACCCCGCCCGCAACCGTGTACAGAGAAAAAAGGAGTACAAGGAAGGGCACGTAATCCAGCAGGAGGATGTGGCAGAATTCATAGAAGGTCACACCGGGGCCATAGACGGCCATACAGGGAACAAGAAAGGCGAGCGCCCAGAAAATGGATATCTTGCCCCGGTGGTGTTCCCAGAAAATATGGGCGGTCAGCGGCAATATGGCTATGGAAAGCAGCATGCCCGCAAAAGGGATGATCCACCATGCGGAGAGGGTGCCGGGAACTGTAAGGTGGTCGGCGGCGGCAAGAGCCGTATAGGGGGTAAGCAGCAGTGTGCTTAGGGAATAGGCAAAGAGGCGGAGTAGATTCATGTTGCTCCTGAAAAAAGGTGAATGGATTGCAGGTCGATAAGAAAAATCGACCAAGATTGGTGTGCTAAATATACCCTAATTGGCATTGTCCGTCCATCCCGGCAGATCGTCGCACTTGCCTGAAAGGCCGTTTTCTGCCACACAAGGGCAGCAATCAATTACAATGTGTAAGGAATCAGCCATGCCCAAAGAACCCACGGCACGGCGCAAGGCCCGTTTTCTGGAAGTGCTGAGTCACCGCCAGCCGGACCTTACGCTGGTGCTTGCCAATATCCACGACCCGCACAACGTTTCGGCCATTTACCGTTCGTGCGACGCCTTTGGCGTCAGCCGCGTGCACCTGTATTATACCAACACGGCATTTCCCGCTTTGGGGCGCAAAACATCGGCCTCGGCCCGCAAATGGGTAGAAACCGAGCGCCACAAAACCTGCGAAGGCATGATGGCAGAGTTGCGCGGTCAGGGGATGCAGGTGCTTGCCACCTCGTTTACCGAAAAGGCCCGCCCCATGCGGGAATGGGACTTTACCCGCCCTACGGCGGTGATTATGGGCAACGAGCACAGCGGCGTTGAGCCGGAACTGCTCGCTGCCGCCGATGGCGAGCTGTACATTCCCATGTACGGCATGATCCAGAGCTTCAACGTGTCTGTGGCTTCAGCCATTATTCTTGCAGAAGCAGCCCGCCAGCGCGAGGCCGCAGGCATGTACGCCACCCCGCGCTTTGATGAGGCAACTCTCGCAACCCGTCTTGGAGAGTGGCTGGAAAAATAGCGATAGCCCGAACTGGCCGATATCCGGCCACGAAAGCCCGGGCCGCCCGCGCGGCGTATGCGGGCGATACTTCGGGCTTCCGCCGCATGTAACTATTCGCCGACGAATGGTCATGAACAATCCCGCGCTGATCTGTCAGGCCTATGCCTTTGCCACAGTTGTGCTGTGGTCCACCGCCTATGTGTACACAAAGGTTGCGCTGGCATTTTTTACGCCGGGGCCGCTGGGCCTTGTGCGGTGCGCTGTGGCATCGCTGGCCTTTGTTGGTATCCTGCTGGCAAGGGGTAGGGCGAGAGGGGGATTTTTTGTTCCTTCTGCCCGGCATCTGCCCCTGTTTGCGGCAGCAGGGCTGAGCGGCTTCACGCTCTATCTGCTGGCCTTCAATGAGGGTTCCATCACCCTCAATCCCACCACCAACTGTATTGTCATTTCCACGGCTCCAATTCTGACGGCGGCGCTGGCGCGCCTGTTCTTCAGCGAGCGATTGCCCGTGCTGCGCTGGCTTGCGCTTGCGCTGGCATTTGGTGGCGTGGTGGTGATGAACGGTGGCGGACGCGGATTTATGTTGGCCCCCGGCATGGGTTGGGTGCTGGTGGCCGCAGTGCTGATAAGCCTTTATAATATTACGCAGCGCACCTTGTCGCGCCACTACGGTTCCATGGAAATCGCGGCGTGGAGTTTTTTTGCCGGTACGCTGTTTTTGCTCTACTGCCTGCCGCAAACCGTGGCCCAGGTGCAGGCTGCGCCCGCCAGCGCGCTGTGGCTTGCGCTTTTTCTGGGGATTTTCCCCAGCGCCGCAGCATACCTGCTCTGGACCAGAGCCCTTGCCCTGGCCCCGCGCACTAGCCTTGTGACCAACTACATGTTCCTGACGCCCTTTTTGTCCATGCTCCTTGATTTCATGGTGACGGGCGGCCTGCCGGAGGCCTCCACCTTCGCGGGCGGCGCGATTATCATGGGGGCCTTGGCGCTGTTCAGCCTTGCGGGCAGGCGGGGCTAAGCGATTCTTTTGCTTTTCTGTTGCCTTAGAGAATAAAATAGCGCTGTAGCCGTTGCCCAACGCTGAATTTTACACAAAAACAAGGCCCGTTTCCGCAGGATATTTTCCGGCAGAAACGGGCCTTTCCCTTGCGGGAACCCAACCCTGATTTTTATGCTGGGGCGCTAATCTGTGTGCGGCTGCACCAGCTTGTCAAAACTTTTGCCGTTCCACTGAAAGCTTACGTCATTGTCTACCGGAACATGGGCCATGCCCGTACTGGTCCAGAACATGGGTTGCGCCTTGAGGCCGCCAAGACCGAGGCAGATCATGACCGTAGCCTGAACATCGGGCGGCATTTTGCGGCCCGGGGCAAAAAAGGCGCTTATGTCCGGCTCTTGCGGGGTATCCACAGGCACGGCTCGGCCAGTGGCGTCAACCTTCCACAGCTCAAGGGTGCATACTGCGCCGCCCAGGGTGCCAAACGCGGCGAGCACGGAGCCGTCCGCAGCGTTGCGGAAAAGGCGCAAGGCAACCGCCGTATCCCTGAACGGCATGGAGGCGAAGACCAGAACGTCTTCCGTTTCTCCAGCGATCTCCCAAAATTCCGAATGCCCTGCGGAAAGCAGTTTCTGCTTTTCCTGCGGGCTCAGACCTTCAGGAGTGTTTTCAAAAATACTTTCGGGCAGCAGTGCAAAGATACTGCGGGCAGTGACCTCGCTTTCGGCGGCCTGCACAGAATCCGACAATGCGGCGAGCAACAGAACAATCAATAAACAGTGTATATGACGCGGCATACATCCTCCCGCAGACAGATGGTTGCAGAAACAGACGTGCTGTAAAAATTTTTATACCGCTTTCGGCAAGGCTTGTCCATGCACGCAGGCAAAGGATTGCGTGTTCCGGGGATGTCGGAACTGGCGGGTGCAGTTTGCAGCGGCGGAGGCGCGCAAAAATACGGAGGCTCTGCCCTTGCCAATGCCCCTTGGGCCGCTTACATATGCTCTCATGAACACAAGCAAGCCCTGCATCCACATCGAAAAGGCCCGCCAGCACAATCTCAAGAACATCAGCCTGGACATCCCCCGCGACGAGCTGGTGGTGATTTGCGGTCCGTCAGGTTCCGGCAAGTCAACGCTGGCTTTTGATATCGTGTATGCCGAAGGCCAGCGCCGCTATGTGGAATCGCTGTCTGCCTACGCCCGCCAGTTTTTGCCCCAGATGGACAAGCCGGATGTGGAAAAGATCGAGGGGCTTTCGCCCGCCATATCGCTTGAACAGCAGAGCGTTTCGCGCAATCCGCGTTCAACCGTAGGGACAGTCACGGAAATTTACGACTTTCTGCGCGTGTTTTTTGCGCGTCTTGGCCGCATGTATTGCCCCCAGTGCGGGCGGCCCATCGAGGCCCGTGCAGCTGACGAAATCATTGGCGATATCATGGCCCTGCCGCAGGGCACCAAGTTTATGGTCATGGCTCCGCTGGTGGAGCTTCAGAAGGGCACGCATCAGGACAAGTTCAAAAAGCTCAAGGCCGAAGGCTTTGCCCGTGTGCGCGTCAACGGCGAGTTCTATACGCTGGACGATGTGCCCACGCTGGACAAGAACAAGAAGCATTCCATTGATCTGGTAGTTGACCGCCTGGTGAACAAGGAGGGCATTCGCGGGCGTCTGGCGGATTCGGTTGAGCTGGCTCTGCGCTATGGCGAGGGCCGCCTTGTGCTGCACGAGCCGGACAAGGCCGCCGCAGGGCAGGATGCGGACACCGTGCATTCCACCACTTCAGTATGCGCGCACTGCCGCATTTCGCTGCCCGCGCCCAGCCCCCAGCTGTTTTCGTTCAACGGGCCGCAAGGGGCCTGCCCACGCTGCGTAGGCCTTGGCGGCGTGGATTATTTTGAGCCGCGCCTCATTGCGCCCAACATGGGGCTTTCGCTGAACACGGGCGCACTGCTGCCCTGGGCCACGGACAAGATGTTCAGCCGCTATGAGGACGCCCTCAAGGCTTTGGGCAAGCGCTTCAAATTTCAGCTTTCCACGCCGCTGGAGCAGTTTAGCGAAGACGCGCTTTCCGCCCTGTTTTACGGCGAGGATGAACAGGGCCGCCCCGCGCGCGCCTCATTGGGCCTGCGCCGCAACTGGATGGGCGGCAGCGTTGCCCTTGGCGCTGGCGGTGATTATCAGAGCGAGCATTTTTCCGATGCCCTGCGTACGCAGGGACAGGTGGGCGTGAGCGAGAAACGCTGGCCCGGCGTCATCCCCCTGCTTGAAAGCGGCATGCAGTACGGCGATGCCTGGCGCGAGGCGCTTTCGCGTTTTCGGCAGACCATGGACTGCCCCGACTGCCACGGCGCGCGGCTGAACACCAACGCTCTCTCTGTGCGGGTGGACGACCTGAATATCGCGCAGTTCTGCAACCTTTCGGTCGAGCGCGCGCTGGAATGGCTGGAAAAACGGGAATTTACGGGACGGCATGTGGTGATTGCCGAGCCGCTCATGAAGGAACTGACCCACCGCCTGTCGTTCATGCGCAGCGTGGGGCTTGAGTACCTTTCGCTGGGGCGCTCCATGTCCACGCTTTCGGGCGGTGAGGCCCAGCGCATCCGTCTGGCATCGCAACTCGGTTCGGGCCTTGTGGGCGTTACCTACGTGCTGGACGAACCCTCCATCGGCCTGCATCCGCGTGACAACGAGCGGCTGCTCGGTACCCTGCGGTCGCTTCAGGCGCGCGGCAATACCGTGCTTGTGGTGGAGCATGACGAGGCCACCATCTGCGCGGCGGATACGGTCATTGAGCTTGGCCCCGGTTCCGGCTCGCAGGGCGGCGAGATCATGTTTCAGGGGCGGGTGGACGACCTGCTCGGCAAGGCGGATACCCTCACGGCCCGTTACCTGCGCGGCGATGACGTAATCGCCCTGCCGGACGAGCGGCGCGAAGGGCAGGGGGCGCTGGTCATGCACGGCATCACCACCAACAACCTGCGCGATATCGACTGCCGTATTCCTCTGGGCGTACTCACCTGCGTGACCGGGGTTTCCGGCTCCGGCAAA
>JASGGT010000137.1:0-6780 GCA_047602655.1 Desulfovibrio sp.
TCGGGTTAAGGCCAGTTGTATTTTGCCCGCATGCGTCTTGGGCGACAGGGCTGCATTATACATTGGGTGATTGTGGCAACAATTTTGATTTGCAAAGACCTGCGCCAGCTTGACGCAGGTCTTTGCATACCTTGAGCAACGGTGTTAACGGGAGTGCCATGACCATACCTTCCACGCGTCTGGCCCAGCTTAACAGCGGGCAGGATGCCTCAAAAAATCTGGCAGAGGGGCTGGCGGTGGATTTTGCCGCTCTCATGGCTGCGGCCTTGCCGCAGGCTGATGCCGCATTGCTGGACGAAATGAACGCTGGCGCATCCCTTGGCATTTCAAAGCGCATGCTGCTGGCTGGCGAGCTTGTGCACCGGGCCGTGGGCGCGCAGGGATTGGCAAGGCTTGCCGCGCACAGGTCGGATACTGTCCGGGGCTGGATATGTTATGCTCTGGCGCACGAGCATGCCCTGCATTCACCGGCGGAGCCGCTGGAAAACCTGCTGGAGGCGGTGCGCCCCTTTGCGGATGACGCCCACTTTGGCGTGCGCGAATGGGTATGGATGGCAGTGCGCCCCCATCTGGCAAAGCAGCCGGAACGCGCTCTGCGTCACCTCGCTGGCTGGACAGCCGACCCATCGGAAAGGGTGCGCCGATTTGCCAGCGAAAGTACCCGCCCGCGCGGCGTGTGGTGCGCACATCTGAATATCCTCAAGGAGAATCCCGCGCTTGGCTTGCCTGTTCTTGAACCCTTGCAGGCCGACCCCTCCACCTACGTGCAGGACAGCGTGGGCAACTGGCTCAATGATGCCGCCAAATCTCAGCCGCAGTGGGTGAGCGCGCTCTGCGACGCATGGCTTGCGCAAAATTCAGGCAAGGCCACCGCGCGCATCTGCAAAAGGGCGCTGCGCAGCCTGCATAAAAAATAGAGCACATCCGCAAACGCATACATAAACTGCCCTTGGGGACTGGCTGATGTATTGCCAGCCCGCAAGGGCAGTCTGTTATCTATGTGCGATTTGCAGCCGGGCGGGGAGCGTCTGCTGTTCAGATGTCCGCTGCCCTGGCCTGCGGGCTATAGCTGGGCTTCCAGAAACGCGCGGAAGGCCTGCTTGGTGGCGAAGAGGTCGGCGCTGCTTGCCAGTTCAAAGGGGCTGTGCATGGACAGAATGGCAGGGCCGAGGTCAATAACCTGCATGCCGTAGGCCGCAAGAAACAGGGCCACTGTGCCGCCGCCGCCAAGGTCAACCTTGCCAAGCTCCGCAGCCTGCCACGCAATGCCCTTGCCGTTGAAAAGCCCGCGCAGCGCGCCGAAAAATTCGGCATCGGCCTCGCTGGCTCCGTACTTGCCGCGCGAACCTGTGAACTTGGAAAACACCGGGCCGTAGCCCAGCAGGGCGGCGTTCTGCTTTTCGTGCACTTCCTGATAGTCGGGATCCAGCGCCGCGGAAACATCGGCAGAAAGGGCGCGTGTCTCAAGCAGCACATGCGAGGGCGGAACGTCCTTTTCCCACGCGCGGGCGAGGTCTTCCACACAATACTGCATAAAGCGCGAGGCCGCGCCAGATGCGCCGTCCGAGCCGATTTCCTCTTTGTCCCAGAAAATAACAGCCATGCTCCGGCCTGTGGCTTCGGCCTCAAGCAGGGCCTCCAGCGCAGTAAACACGCAGATGCGGTCGTCCTGCCCGTAGCCGCCGATCATGGCCTTGTCAAAGCCCACGAAGCGGGCAGGGCCAGCGGGCACAGCCTGAAGCTCGGCAGTAATGAAGTCTTCTTCGCAGATGCCGTATTTTTTATGCAGCAGTTCAAGCAGCTGGGTTTTGATGGGGTCTTTGGGCGCATCGTCCTTGCCGGATTTGCCCGCCTTGGGCGTGCTGTGGGCCAGAATGATGTTGAGTTTTTCGGCCTCAAAAGCTTCGCTGACCGGCTGCGTAACCTGCTTCTGGGCCAGATGGGGCAGAAGGTCGGCAATGCAGAACACGGGTTCGCCGGGCTTTTCGCCGATGGTCACGGTCAGGGTCTCTCCGTTTTCACGCACGATAACGCCGTGCAGGGCCAGGGGGCGCGCCAGCCACTGATATTTGCGGATGCCGCCATAGTAGTGGGTCTTGGCCTGAGCAACGCCGGGCTGTTCGATGAGCGGGCGCTGTTTGAAATCAAGACGCGGGGTATCGGCGTGGGCGGCCAGCAGCGAAAGCCCCTTGCTCAGGGGCAACGCACCCTTGCGGGCCGCAAAGATGGCCTTGCCGCGCAGGGACCGCATGACGCGGTCGCCGCTGAAATTTTCCGCATAGCCATGCTCGGCAAGGCGCTGGCGCACGTATTCCACGGTTTCGCGCTCTGTCTTGCAGTGGGTGATAAAGTCGATATAGCGCTGGGCCAGGGCTTCCATTTCCTTGCGGGTTTTGGCGTCCGCATTGTCCCAGATGCTTTTGGGCTTGTAGGCAAGATTTTTTTCCATGATGCTGTTCCTTTTATCTCACGCTAGGTGTTGCGCGTATTATGCCTGTTGAGGATTTGGAGCGTTCAGCGCCTGACGCAGAACGCGCAGTACCTCGGGGTATTCTTTGACATCAAGTGTGCGCGGGTCAAGGCAAAAGGCGTCGTCTTCCAGCCGCCCGATGAGCGGGGGAACCGTTTCAAGCAGGGCCGCCTTGAGCGCAGTGGGGCTGCATACCGTGGGCCTGATCCGCACCAGGGTCGTGGGCAGGTCGTATTGCGGAAACGCGCCGCCGCCCACGCGCGACACATCCTCCCGCAAGCCTACCTCGCACAGGGTGCTTTCTGCGTTAAGCCCCTTGCGCAGCCGATTTGCCAGATTGCGGGCTGCCTTGGCCAGTTCATCGGGCGGGCAGGTGATCATGCGCAGGGTTGGCACGCTCTTGCGGGCTTTTTCCGGGTCGAGGTACAGGCGCAGGGTGGCCTCAAGGGCAGAGAGGCAGAGCTTGTCGCAGCGCAGCGCCCGCGTGAGCGGATTGCTCTTGAGCTTTTCCACCATGCTTTTGCGCCCGGTGATGATGCCGGCCTGAGGGCCGCCAAGCACCTTGTCGCCAGAAAAAGTAGCGATATCAGCCCCCTGCGAGAGCACTTCCGGCACGGTGGGCTCGTTGGGCAGGCCGCAGGCAGAAAAATCCATAAGGCTGCCGCTGCCGAGGTCTTCAATGAGCGGCAGATTGTGCTCGCGCGCCAGTTCCGCCAGTTCGGGCAGGGCCACGGCGGCATGAAAGCCCACAATCCGGTAGTTGGACGTGTGCACGCGCATGAGGGCGCGGGTATTCTCATTGATGGCGGCGCGGTAATCGCGCAGATGCGTGCGGTTGGTGGCCCCCACCTCGCGCAGGGTTGCCCCGCTTTTTTCCATAACTTCAGGGATGCGGAAGCTGCCGCCTATCTCCACCAGTTCGCCGCGCGACACGATCACCTCGCCGCCCTTGCAGAATGTGTCGAGCACCAGCAGCACGGCGGCGGCATTGTTGTTGACCACAAGGGCCGCTTCGGCCCCGGTGACGCGGCAGATGAGTTCTTCCACCAGCGCGTGGCGGCTGCCCCGGCCACCTGTGGCGAGATTCAGTTCCAGATTGCAGTAGCCGGTAGCTGCCCGCAGCACGGCCTCTCGGGCTTCTTCGGCCAGCACCGAGCGCCCCATGTTGGTATGCACCACAACGCCCGTGGCGTTGAGCGCCGATTGAAACCGGGGCCGCAGCCCACGCCGCACAAAGGCCAGCAGGCCTGACAACTGGCGTTCAAGGTGCAGGTCTTCGGGGCCGTTGCAGCGCCCGGCGCGGATGTCATCCCGCCGAATGTCCCAATAGGCGGTCACAAGATCGCGCAGCAGCGCGTGCGGCGTTTGCTGGCTGTCGCCCAGTACGGCATCCGCGCGGTGCAGCGCGGCAATGCTGGCGTCTACGGCGGGAATGGCGCGAAAAAGATTTTGCATGGGCGTCCTTTATACTGCGGTTACCGCAAAAAATGAAAAACACGCGAGCATTGGGCTTGGTCTGCCATGCTGCGTTGCCAGCCGGGTCAGCGGAGGATTTGCCTGCGCCTACTGAAGCTGCGGTTGCAGCAGCCATTGGGGGTGCTGCGTAAAAAACTCTGAAAGCAGGTATAGCGAGCCCGTCATGAGCACTGGGCGGGCCTCGGTGGCGGCGGGCAGGGCGCGCGCCAGCTCAAGCGCCTTTGCCAAGCCCTGGGGGCCATCTGGCAAGGCCTGCGCCGTGGTCGGCGGCAGGGCGTTGCAGGCGGCAGCTATGTCTTGCGCAGCTGCGGCCCGGTGGTTGCCCAGCGTGACCACAAACATGGGGGCTTCGCCCAGATAGTGCTTGAGCATCTGGGCGGCGGGCAGCCAGTCTTTGTCTGCGAGGCAGGAAAATACGGCTCCGGCGGGTTGCAGGCCTTCGGCGCGCAAGGCCTTGATCAGCGCGGCCATACCGTGCGGATTGTGGGCGCCGTCAAGCAGCAGCGGAGGGTACTGATCTGTACCCGGCACCCGTTGCAAGCGGCCCGGCATAAAGGCTTGCGCCAGCCCTTGAGCCTGCGCTTCTGTATTGTCCGCATTCTTGCCCAGCATGGGGGCAAGCTCGCGCCATGCCGTGAGGGCCAGACCTGCGTTGGCGCGCTGATGGGGGCCGCTGAGGCCAAGAAGGGTATCGGCGGCAACAGGGCAAGCCCTAACAAAGAGGGCATTGTGGCCGCGGGCCGCGCGCTCGAGAACTCTGGCGGCCTCGGGAAACTGCGCAACACTGCACACGGGCGCTGCGCTGCGTATGGCTGCGGCTTTGTCTGCCGCAATGTCGGCAAGGGTGGGGCCAAGGATGTCCTTGTGGTCAAGGGCAATGGGCGCATAGCACATGAGGTCGGCGGCAACGGCGGTTGTGGCGTCGTGCTTGCCGCCAAGGCCAGCTTCAAGCACGGCCAGCTCCACGCCCTTGCGGGCAAAACCCAGCAGGGCCAGCACCGTAAGAAATTCAAAATAGGTCAGATCGGGCGCGGCGGCCATGACCTGATTGGCTGGTTCAACCCAGTCATCCGCAGGCCAGGGGGCGCAGGCGGCATCATTGAGCCCGCCAATGCGGATGCGCTCTGTGGGGCTGACAAAGTGCGGCGAGGTGTAGAGACCCACCCGGCAGCCATGAGCAAGAGCGAGGGAAGCCAGGAATGACGATGTTGATCCCTTGCCGTTGGTGCCAAGCACCTGAGCCGTCACAAAGGGCGGGCGGGTCAGATCAAGGGCGGCCAAAGCCCGGCGCATGCGGCCGAGGCCCATATCCATATGAAAAAGCCCCAGGCTGTCCAGATGGCGCTGGATATCTGCGGGAGTGCCGAACGTGTTGCTCATGCAGGCATGGTAGCGCAAAGAGCGCCGTCTGTCAGCGGGCGAGCCTGCTCAATCCTCGCCAGCCTCTGCCCGATGTCTGCGCAAGGCTGGCCTGAACCTTGCGCAACCCCCGAGCAAAACCCCGCGCAATCCCCACCGCTGGGGCATGTACGCCGGAATACGCGGGAACGCTTGACGCAGTGGAGCGCTATCAATATATTGGCCGCCACACAGCAGGGCACTGCGCCCTTGCCATGTGCGCCCGTAGCTCAGTTGGATAGAGCAGGAACCTTCTAAGTTCTTGGTCAGGGGTTCGATTCCTCTCGGGCGCGCCATAAATAAATCAGGATGTTGCATGGATCTTCATGTGACATCCTTTTTTGTTTTTTGGGAAAATCTCTGTTTGGTTGCCCATCAGTGAGTGTCGGAATAGGCGCGCGGCCAGGTTGGCACTGCTTTGCGCGCGCGTTGGCGTAGCTGAACCTTGCGCGGTTCCGCCTGCATAAGAATCCCCACACTTAGGTAAACTGAAGGGTAATGAACGCAACCACAAGATATCTGACAGTTTTTGCCACAGCCACAATGGCGATGAATGAGGGAAATGGCTCGCGCAGAATCCCCGCCACAAGAGTGATGGGGTCGCCCACAATGGGCATCCAGCTCAGAAGCAGCGACCAGCGCCCGTATTTGCCATACCACGCTTCGGCCCTGGCAAGGCTGCTACGCTTTATGGGAAACCATGCGCGATCCTGATAATGGATGAAGAATCGCCCAAGCAGCCAGTTGGTGGCAGAACCCAGTGTGTTGCCAAGGCTGGCGGCGGCGATCATAGCCCACAGCGGCGCGTAGTCCTTTGCCATGGCCCCTGCCAGAAAAAGCTCTGACTGCGCGGGAAATATTGAAGCCGCCACAAATGCAGAAATAAATAATCCCCAAAGTACGCTCACGCTCATTTCCGCATCCTGTCTATACAGCTGCATTGTTTGCGCTGCGGCATGGCAGCACCGCACCATATAAAAGTGCCGCACAACGCACAAGCCGCATGGATTTTTGCCATGAACAGCTGATGTCTTTTCTTATTCAGCATTATTTCTTCTGCCGTTGACCGCGACTCTGCTCTCATGGCTCTGGTTTTCATCTGCCAGACGTTTCGTTGCAACGTGCGTACTTCTAATATTGTATTAAATATTTTAATTGAGCGGGTAGCGGATAGCTATTTTGTGAAGACTGGATGTAATAATTTTGTGTTATCTGATGTTGCATTTTTGCAACTCAATGTTGCAAATTTACAACACGTAAGGCTATTTTTGCTGTATTTTTGCAATGGTGTTGACTGAACAAAAAAATTATATAGTGTTTCTTGGTTGACTCTAAAGAATTTTAGCGATCATTCGATACTATTGCAGTGTTTTGTTGAAAATAAGTTGATGCTCAATAAGGAGAACGTGACGTGGCAATGAGCGCAAAAAATAAAA
>JASGGT010000138.1:0-6724 GCA_047602655.1 Desulfovibrio sp.
GCCTGCTCGTGCAGCCAGCGGAAGGATACCGTGTCAACGCCATTGGTTATGACAGCGGCCGCAAGGATGAAAGCGGCGAGGTCATGACCCTCAAGGATTTTCAGTCCCGCTTTTCTGTTGATCGGCAGGGCAGGCTGTATCGCGTTGAAGTATATAAGGACCAGCGCTTCAGCGGCATGTTTCTGGTACGTTTTGGTTCAGGCGGCAACCGCCTGACAAGCAAAGATACGCCGTCCATTCCCACGGACAGACTGCCCGACAAACCAGGGCAGGAATCAAATCTGGGGTTCTGAACAGACCATGTCCAATCCTGAAATCTGCGTTGCAGGCGGCGGAAGCTGGGGCACAGCCCTGGCCCATCTGCTGGCAGCAAACGGCTACAATACCAGCCTCTGGCTGCGCGATGCCGCTGTGGCCGAGGCGGTGTGCAAAAACCACGAGAACCCACGCTATCTGCCAGGTTTTGCCTTGCATCCCAGCCTCGCGGCAACCACTGATCCTGCCGTGCTGGGCCGGGAAATCGTTGTGCTGGCTGTTCCCTGCCAACAGTTGCGGGGATGGCTTGCCGCCAATGCCGCCTTCTTTCGCAAAAATGTGGTGCTGGTAAACGCCGCCAAGGGCATTGAAACCACCAACCTCGCCACCTGCGCCGAAGTGACCGCCCAGAGCCTCGGGCATCTGGCCCCCGCTACGCCGCACTTTCCGGGCCATCGTTTGCGGCGGACGTTCTGCGTGGTCTGCCCACTGCTGTTGTTCTGGCAACAGCGGACGAAGCTCTGGGACATCTGCTGCGCCAGATATTTTCCGGCAACGCCTTTCGTTGCTACTCCAGCACCGATGTGATGGGCGTTGAGATGGGCGGCGCGGTCAAAAATGTAATGGCCATAGCCGCTGGCGTTTGCGATGGCCTTGGCCTTGGGCACAACAGCCGCGCGGCGCTCATCACGCGAGGGCTTGCAGAAATGAGCCGTCTGGGGCTTGCCCGAGGGGCGCAACCGCATACATTCATGGGGCTTTCTGGCCTTGGCGACCTCACCCTCACCTGCACGGGCGACCTTTCGCGGAATCGCCAGGTAGGTTTGCGGTTGGGGCGCGGTGAAAAACTCGAACATATCACGGCCAGCCTTGGCATGGTGGCCGAAGGTGTTAAAACCACAGCCGCCATCCACGAGCTTGCCCGCAGGCTTGAAGTTGACGCGCCTCTTACAGACGCAGTGTACAGCATCCTGTATGAAGGCAGCGACCCTCAAGAGGTACTGCATAATCTTATGTCGCGCCGCCTGCGTGACGAATAACGCCGCATACTCCACATCAGTATTGCACCACTCCGTATAAAAAGCATTTTGCTGTGCGAAATGCTTTTTTCCTTTTCTTTAACGCCGCAAGATCAACCGCTTTTCGACAGCTCCAAGCCCGAACTGGTGAGCTGCGTTTTCTCCCGCTCCACTCCCACCTTTTCCCTTGGAAAAAAATTTTTCTCTTTTTTTTCGGGGCTTCAAATTTTTATTTCACATTCCTTGTGCCGCTCACACACTGGTAAAATAAATCACAAAAAAGGTGACTGCGCGCAATGGAATTGTTATCAATTTCGGCGCAAATTTAGCACGTTTTTAAAAATCGTATCACTTCATGTTTTGCGCGATCACCCCCTTTTCCCGATAGTTCAAAAAATCACATTTTAACATGGCGTTGTCATTGAACTTCACAACGTTGCACAATGTATTAGCGCTTTTTTGCACAATTTGTTTGTGCAACCAATTAAATCAGGACTAACATACCGATTTCACAGCCTCTCAAAATCGCGCAAATAGCAAACCGTTTATTGCTCCCACCCTCACATTACCAATTTTGATACCATTTTTTGCAATCTACCTGTTCTTCTTGGAAGAGTTGTTACTTGCAACGGTTTGCAAAGTGGGCTAAGCCAAAAAAACTTTTTAAGATCAATTTTTCACGAAATGGTATGGTGGTGATACCACGATGCCATTTAGGAAGTGCGGCCCGGACTTGACCGGGTTGATCCGCCGGGTACATCCGAGAGACCCGCAAACCACGGGGCAAACTATGACGGAATCACTGTTTTCGGCAGGCGGCTTTCTTGTGCCGCTTCTCGTGGGCATGGCCCTTATGCTGTATGGCGCGGCGCAGTCCGTGCGACAGCGCAACAATCCCCGCAGCCTGATCCTATGGGGTTCGCTGCATGATGCAGGCATTTTTTGCCTGGGTCTTGGAGCAAGCGGCGGCATCAACAGCACAGGTCTGTGGCTTTTTGTGCTGTTCCAGGCAGCAGCACGGCTGCTGGCATTGGCCGCTCTTTCACGGCTGACCCCCCCGGCGCTCAATGCACCGGTGCAGCTTGAGGATTTGCGCGCCACTGGCAAACGCCAACCCTGGACAGCAGCCTGCTTCGGCCTGGGCATGCTGGCAGCGGTGGGCGGCTCGCCCTTCCTGGTGCCTGAAGCCCGCATGTTCATCAGTTCTGGCATTCTGGGCAGCATGCCCGGCGCCATGGCGGCGCTTTTGTGCATGGCTCTCGCCACCACAGTTCTTATCTGGCTGCATGTGGAAGCAGTGCGCATTGCCGTGCTGGACACCACAGGCGAGGAAACCCCGGCTTCATGGGCAGCGCCTTCCGGCAATGTTTTTGTGATGCTGGGCCTCGCGGTAGTTGTGGCGCTGCTGGGCCTGTTCCGGGGCCCCATCACCGAGCTTTTCGCCTCTTCCTACAATGTAGCTGTGCCGCATTCGGCAACGCACCCGGCATACTGGTGTTATTACGCCGGCGCGTTCCTGACCGGCATCGCATTCCTGGTGAAGTTCGACCGTGCGCCCCTCGTAGGCGTGGCCTTCTCCGCTCTGGCGCTGGCAACCACAATCGCCACCCCGACGGGTCCCACGGCCAAGCTTTTCCTGGTTATGATCGCCGTTGTGGGTCTGGTCGTCAGCATTTACTCGCTGAGCTACATCCATGAACGCAAGGGCCGCTACTGGTTCTTCCTGCTGCTGACATTCGCATCGCTGGCGGGCATCGTTTCCGCCGCCGACTCGGCGACCATGTACGGCTACTGGGAACTCATGACCTTCGCCTCCTACTTTTTGGTGGTGCATGAGAACAACCGCAGCGCCTACGACGCTGGCCTCAAGTATTATGTGATGTGCGCGGGCGGCGCGCTGTTCATGCTGCCCGGCCTTTTGCTGCTGGGCGATCCTTCGCTTTCGTTCGGGCTGATGCAGGGCGCGTTTGTGCTCTGCCTGGCTGGCTTTGGCGTGAAGATGGGCCTTGTGCCCCTGCACTCCTGGCTGCCTGACGCCCACCCCGCCGCGCCTTCCTCGGTGTCTGGTCCCCTTTCGGGTATCATCACCAAGATGGGCGTGTTCGGCATAGTGGCGGTACTGCTCATGCGGCCCATGATCATGGGCATGCCCGGCCTGTTCGGCCTTTCCTGGCTGGGCACCGGCCTTGTTGCCATGGGCGCGGCAACCCTGATCTTTGGCGAGATCATGGCGCTGCGTCAGGACGACATCAAACGCATGCTGGCCTATTCGACCCTCGGGCAGATTGGTGAAATCGCTCTGGTGCTCGGCGTAGGCACGTGGCTTTCGACCACAGGCGCGCTGTGGCACATGCTCAATCACGCCATCATGAAAGATCTGCTCTTCCTTGGAGCGGGTGCTCTCATCATGCGCGCGGGCAGCCGCAAGCTTGCAGACCTGCGCGGCCTTGGCCGCCAGATGCCCGTAACCGTCGCCTGCATGGGCGTCGGCCTTGTGAGCATCATGGGCCTGCCGCCTTTTGGCGCTTTCTACAGCAAGTTCCTGATGATTCAGGCGGCCACCACCGCCGGGCACATCTGGCTGGCGGCCCTGATTCTGGGCGGCTCGCTGGTGGGCCTGATCTACTACACGCGCATTCTGAAAACCCTTGTGTTCGAAGAACGCCCCGCCGACCTGCCCGCCGTGACCGAAGCGCCGCGCAGCATGCAGATCGGCCTGATCATTCTGGCGGCCATTTGCGTTATCATGGGCCTTGCCCCGCAGCTCGCCATGAACCTCGTGGTGCCGGTGGCCTCCATGTGCTTTACGCCCAACCTCAACGACCCCGATGTGCTCCTGGCCATGAATGTGTCCTGGCCCATCTTCGTGGTTGTTCCTGTGTTTGGCGCGGTATTGCCCGCCCTGTTCTACCGTGACCGCAAAAAGGCCGGATGGGCCAGCGTGGGCGTGCTGCTGTTCACGGCGCTGCTGGTCATCCTGTTTGGCCGCGATCTGGACACGCTCTCCTTCTGCTTTGCCCTGCTGGTTCCTGTGCTTGGCGCGGTCAACATGGCCTACGCCCTTGGCTACATGGAACACAGCCACCGCCAGTGGCGCTTCTACTGCGCCTTTACCGCCATGTGCGGCGGCCTGGTGGGCATGGCCGCCAGCCAGTACATGCTGAGCTTCTTCCTGTTCTGGGAAATCATGAGCTCGTGGACGCTGTATCTGGCCATTGCCCATGAGGGCGACAAGGACTCGCTGCGCGAAGCCTTCAAGTACTTTATCTTCAACGTGTTTGGCGCGGGCTTCATCTTCCTGGGCATGTGCCTGGTTGGGCCTTTCACGCCCTTCAACGCCACCCTGCTCACAGGTGCCGCACCTTACATTCCCCACGGCGCGGCATGGCTCGGCATGGCCCTGCTGGCCGCTGGCTTCCTGATGAAGGCGGCCCAGCTGCCCTTCCGCATTGACTGGCAGATGCACCCGGCCCTGGCTCCCACGCCTGTTTCCGGCTACATCTCGTCCGTACTGCTTAAGAGCGCCATTCTCGGTCTCATCAAGCTGTTCATGCTCATGGGCGGCGGCTTTATGCTGGCTGGCGTGCTTGGCGGCATGGAACAGAACATCATCAGCACCGTTGCCATGTGGATCGGCGGCATCACCATCATCATGGCTGCCGTGCAGGCCCTGCGCACCAATGTCATCAAGCTTGTGTTCATCTATTCCACGGTGAGTCAGCTTGGCTACATGGTGCTGGCGGTTGCCGCTGGCGGCGCACTGGGTTACGCGGGCGGCATGCTGCATGTGATCAACCACGTGTTCTTCAAGGATCTGCTGTTCCTTGTGTGCGGCGCAGTCATGTTTGCCACCCACAGGGAAACGCTGGAAGACCTCGGCGGCATTGGTCGCCACATGCCCTTTACCCTTGCCATGTTCGCCATTGCCGGGCTTTCGGTCGTGGGCGTACCGCCCACCAGCGGATTCTCGTCCAAATGGCTTATCTACCATGCCCTCATGGAAGCGGGCCAGCCCTTCCTGGCTTTGCTCTCCCTGATCGGCAGCGTGCTGACCATGGCTTATATCGCCAAGTTCCTGCATGCGGCCTTCCTGGGCCAACCCTCGCCCAACCTGCACGATGTGCATGAGGCCCCGCTGATCATGCGCGTCCCCATGGGCATTCTGGCTGCCGGTTGCGTGCTCACGGGCGTGTTCCCCGGTCTGGCCCTTGGCCCCATCAACAACGTATTGGCTGAATACGGCTTTATGCCGCTCAATGTGGGCCTGTCCGGCGTGCTTTCCGGCCCCGGCGCATGGAACGCCACAGGCATGTTCGTCATGATGGCCCTTGCATTTGCTGGCGGACGCTGGTTCGTGCTGCGCTTTACCCGCCTGCGCGAAATTGACGTCCACACCTGCGGTCTGCCGGTCGAAACGGCCACCAGCCGCATGAAGCCCTCCAGCATTTTCGGGGAAATCCTCGGCCTTATGGGCGGCAATAAGCCCGCCAAGGAGAACCGCTGATGAGCGACACCCTGCTTGCCATACTGCACATGTGCATCTTCCCCGGCGGGGCTTTTGCCCTGCTGGTGGCCATGTTCTTCAAAGGACTTGACCGCCGGGTCGAGGCTCGGCTGCAGCGCCGCGTCGGCCCCCCGCTGATCCAGCCCTGGCTCGACATTGCCAAGCTGCTGACCAAGGAAACCCTTATCCCCAAAACCGCCTGCCGCTCGGCCTTTTTGATGGCCCCGGTGTTCGGTTTCACGGGTATGGCCGTGTGCGCGGCCTTCATACCGATCCCCGGCGTGTTCAACGGCCTGTTCAACATGGGCGACCTGCTGGTGATCTTTTACCTGCTGCCCATCCCGGCCATGGCCATCATGCTGGGCGGCTCGGCCTCCAGTTCGCCCTATGGCGCTGTGGGCTTCTCGCGCGAAATGATGTTGATGCTGGCGTACGAAACGCCGCTGCTCATGATTCTGCTCTCGGTTGCCATGCTTACGGGCAAGGTGCTGAGCGGCGGCGCATGGGGCGCGGAATTCTCGCTGCTCAAGATCGTCGCCATGCAGCAGCAGGTGGGTTCGTTCGGGTTCAACCCGACCATGATCCCCGCCCTGCTGGCCTATCTGATCTTCCTGCCCGGCACCATGGGCGTTGTGCCCTTTGATATCCCCGAGGCGGAAACTGAACTGATTGAAGGCCCCCTGCTGGAATACGGCGGCCCCCTGCTGGCCATGTTCCAGATCACGTCCGCGCTCAAGACCTTTGTAGTTTTGGGCCTGGGGGTTGCGCTTTTCTTCCCCGGCACCATATCTGACATATGGCTGGTGAATCTGGTCTGGTTCCTGCTCAAGTGCCTTGCGCTCATGCTGGTTTCGCTTACGCTGGTCAAATCGGCCACCGGGCGCTTCCGCATTGACCAGGCCTTCCGTTTCTACATAACTGTGCCCACGGCGCTTGCGCTGTGCAG
>JASGGT010000139.1:0-6548 GCA_047602655.1 Desulfovibrio sp.
CCTGCGGCCATCATTTCCATCACGTTCAACCCCATGCTGTACCGCAAGGCCAAGGATGTGGCCCTGTGGTGGGAAAAGCGCAAGCGCGGCAACGTTGCCGAACCTGCGGCCTGCCTGATCGTGCCGGACGAAGGCAACCGCGCCCGGGTGGTTGTGGTGGGTTACGGCCCCGTTGGCCGCAGTTGCTGCCGTATTTTGCAGGACAGCCGCATGCTGCCCGTGGTTGTGGAAATGAATATCGACACCGTGCGGCTTTTGCGCGCCGAAGGGGTGCCCGTGGTGCATGGCGATGCCATGCAGGCCGAGGTTCTGCGTGAGGCGGGTCTGGAAAAGGCCGAGGCCCTGCTGCTCACATCCCCCAGTATCCCCGCTGGCGAAGTGACGCCCATAGCGCGCGCGGTGAACCCGCATGCGCGCATTCTGGCGCACACGGCCTTTATGAGCGAAGCCCGCTCCCTGCGCGACAAAGGCGCTGACGCCGTGTTCAGCGGCGAACGCGAGGTTGCGCTGGCCATGGCGGAATATCTGCTGCGTTCTGCGGGTGCGCCGGAGGCGTATGTGCAGACCGAATTGGAACGTGTGCGCGAGAAGCTCGACTAGTCGCGGTTCGCACAAGGCTCTTTTGTTCTCTGGCTGCGTCAGAACGGCTTATTGCTCCAGTCGAGTACCAGAAGAGTACACTCCTTGCGCAAAAAGCCGTTCTTCCTTGCCAGAGAGCAAAATTTCTCTTGTGCGAACCGCGACTGCCGTCACTGTAGGTTGCAGTCCTGAAACGGGCCTTTTCCTTGCCAGAAGACAAAATCCATCTTTTTAAACTAAACCAAATTACCTTACGTAGTGGCGCGCTGCACTCTCGTGCAGAGTTAGAGCATTTAACTTTTTCAAAGTTGAAATGTTCTAGTTATTAACGCAGCAAACAGAGTCCTGCGACAGAAAGAATAAACCAGCGCCCGGAATGTTGTCATGATCATCCACATAGACATGGATGCCTTTTTTGCATCGGTAGAGCAGATGGACGACCCGTCCCTGCGCGGCAAGCCCGTCATTGTGGGCGGCGAGCAGCGGGGCGTGGTTTCCACCTGTTCTTATGAGGCGCGCGTTTTTGGGGTGCATTCCGCCATGCCTATGGCAACGGCGCGCAGGCTCTGCCCGCAGGCCATTGTGGTGCGTGGGCGGCACGCGCGCTATGGCGAGCTTTCGCGGGCTGTCATGGCGGCACTAGGCGAGTTTTCACCCCTTGTGGAGCAGGCCAGCGTGGATGAGGCCTATGTGGACGCCACAGGCCTTGAAAGGCTGTTCGGCTCGCTGGAAGAGCTGCTCCTGCGCATCAAGGAGCGTGTGCGCGAGGCCACTGGCGGGCTCACCTGTTCCGCCGGAGCCGCCCCGGTGAAGTTCCTTGCCAAGATATGTTCTGACATCAACAAGCCCGATGGCATGTTCATCCTGCGGGCCGAAGAAGTGGACGATTTTCTGGCGACCCTGCCCGTGGGCAAGATTCCCGGCGTGGGCAAGCGCATGGTTGAGAGTCTGCAAGGTCTGGGTGTGAGAACGGTGGGGCAGTTGCGCCGCTACAGTCTGGATTTCATGCTGCGCAAATATGGCAAGTGGGGCGGTGTGCTGTATGAGCGCGTGCACGGGCGCGACCCGCGCGGCATCGAAACCGAACGCGCCGCCAAGAGCGAAAGCGCGGAATGCACTTTTACCGAGGATACGCGCGACAGGGATTTTTTGCAGCGCATGCTGCTGGCCCACGCCGAGCGCGTGGGCGCCTCGCTACGGCGGCACGGCTACCGGGGCCGCACGGTGACGCTCAAGGTAAAGTATACGGATTTTCGGCAGGTTACCCGTTCGCGCACCTTGCCGGAGGGCATAAACGCCACGGAAACCATTTTTGAGGTGGGCTGCGCCCTGCTGCGCGAACTGCCCCTGCCGCAGCCTGTGCGGCTTATTGGCCTTGGGGTTTCAGGTTTTGACGCGCCTGTGGCGCAACTGGTGTTGCCGGGTGCGGTCAAGCCCGCAACGCAGGGGCTGGACCCGCAGATCGAGGCCAGGAGGCAAAAACTCGATGCAGCGTTGGACGATCTCCGCAGCCGCTTTGGCAACAAGGCCGTGCAGCGTGGGCGGCTGTTTACGCCTGCGGAAAAAAAGACAGCTGTCGCGTCTGTCCAGAACAGCGTCGGAGATGCCGACTCGGCAGATGCGAAAGAGTCTGACAGTGAGGAGTAGGCGGCCTTACGCGCTTGCCTGACCTTGCCTCACAAACAGGGCCATGTATTCCTGATTGCCCTTGGGGCCCTTGATGGCTGCGGGCAGCACGCCCTGACATTCAAGGCCCAGATTGGCCTGGGTGAAGAGCAGAATCTTGTCCACCGCGCGCTGGCGGGCCGCCTCATCGCGCACCACTCCCTTGACGGTTTCGCCGGGGCCGAGCTCAAACTGGGGCTTGATGAGCGTTGCGAGCATGCCGCCCGGCTTGAGCCAGGGCATGCATGAAGGCAGCACGAGGGTGAGCGAAATAAAGGAAACGTCCGCGACCACCAGATCAACCATCTCGGGGATAAGGCTCTGCTCCGCATGGCGCAGGTTGACGCCCTCAAGATTCACTACGCGCTCATCGGCGCGCAGACGTTCGTGCAACTGGTTTTTGCCCACGTCCACGGCATAGACGCGTTTGGCCCCCCGTTGCAACAGGCAGTCCGTAAAGCCCCCGGTGGAAGCGCCCGCGTCCAGACACACAAAGTCGGTCACGTCCAGCTTGAAATGCTCAAGGATGGTCAAAAGCTTGTAAGCGCCACGGCTCACATAGCGCTCCGGTTCCAGCAGGGCAAAAACCGTGTCTGCGGCAAAAGGGTGCCCCGGCTTGGGCACAACCTGCGGCGGCGCACCGGGAACTGTCTGCTCAAGGATGATTTTGCCCGCCATGATGAGGCGGCGGGCCTGCTCGCGGCTTTCCGCAAGGCCCTGCTCAAATACAAGCTGGTCGGCGCGTTGTCTGGGTGATTTAGGCATGGGGGTCTTATAGCTGCTTGCCGCGCCAATCACAAGACTGCCCCAGGTTGCCCTCAAGTTGTCCACTATGAGGCCGCAAAATGGTTTGCCGCAGGCACATCCCAGGTGGTTGTAAAGCCATTTTATGCTTAACCCCGCCCGGCGCACTTGCCAAAGCCGCAAAAGAGGGCTATATAGCTTGCCCTTGTGCGGTACTACGCCGCGCCAAGGGTAAAACGCGCGGGCGTCCGAATCGCTGTAAAAGCTGGATTATGCCGCGTTCACGAGGTAGCTGCCATGAAAAATGATATCCATCCCAAAGTGTTCAACGCCACCATCACCTGCGCTTGCGGCAATGAAGAGCACGTGCTCTCCACCAAGGGCGAACAGGTTAACGTGGAAGTTTGCTCCGCTTGCCATCCTTTCTTCACCGGCAAGCAGCGTTTTCTTGATACCGCTGGTCGTATTGACCGCTTCCGCAAGAAGTACGCCAAGTTTGATCAGCAGTAAGCTTGGGTCGGGCCTTTACCGGGACTCCAGCACTGGCATGACGCCCGAAAGTTCGCGGCGGGCAGGCTCGCAGCAAATCGCCCCGCGCGCAAAGCGCGCGAGCGGTGTGTTGCAGCTTGCCCTCGCTCTTTTGAATGCGGAATGCGCCCCGGTGGGCGGGCAGGCCGTCATGGAAGGCGTGATGATGCGTCACGGTGATGTCTACGGACTGGCTGTTCGCCAGACCGACGGCGTCATTCGTGCCATGCGCTGCCCGTGGTTTTCGCTTACCCGCAGCCCCTGGCTCAAAAAGCCCTTTGTGCGGGGCTTCCCTGTGCTGCTGGAGACTCTGGTCAACGGCATCAAGGCGCTCAACCGCTCGGTTGAAGCAGTAGCCCAGAGCGAGCAGGAGGAAATCTCCGGCTGGCATCTGGTGCTTACGCTGATTCTGGCCCTGCTGATGGCAGTGGGCCTTTTTGTGGTTGTGCCGCACCTGCTCTCGCTGGTGATGCTCTGGGCGCGCCTTGGCGGCGATGTGGAAGGGCTTTCGTTCCACCTCTGGGACGGCTTTTTCAAGTGCTGCATCTTCATGGGGTATATCAAGGCAATTTCGTATGTGCCTGATATCCGCCGTGTTTTTCAGTATCATGGGGCAGAGCACAAAACCATCCACGCCTATGAGGCGGGGGGGGATGTGGACGCTGCCGCCGCCATGGGCAAAAGCCGCCTGCACCCGCGCTGCGGAACCACGTTTTTGCTGTTTGTCATCAGCATTTCCATATTGCTGCATGCGGTGCTGGTTCCCCTGATGCTGAGCATTTACACGCCACAGGGCGAGGTTGCCAAGCACGCCCTCACCATTGGCGTCAAGCTGCTGCTGATGGTGCCCATCAGCGCGCTGGCCTATGAGCTTATACGCTACGCTGCCAAGCTGCCCGAAGGGCTGCTGGCGACTGTGCTACGCGCGCCGGGGCTGGCCCTTCAGCGGCTCACCACCTACGAGCCTGACGAAAGCCAGCTTGAGGTGGCCGTAGTGGCCCTGCGTGAAGCCCTTGGCCCGGATGACGGCGCGAGGGTGCGCACTGTAGCCTATACCACGGAATAGCGCTTATTGCCGTCTTTTTCTGCCGCCTTTGCGGCAGATGCTGTACATGGGCTTGTTGCCTGGCATGCTGCTTGCGGCATGGCTGCGCGCCCGTTTTTCGTTTTTTCCGCCCACAGCGTGTTGGAGACACCTATGTTCGCCAAATTGGAAGGTCTGGAAAAGAAATTCATGGAGCTGGAGCATTCCCTGGCTGAGCCGGACGTGTTCAACGATCAGGAACACTACCGCAAGCTCACCAAGGCCCATGCCGATCTGCGCGACATTGTGGAGATGTACCGCCGTCACAAGGCGCTGTTGCAGGAACAGGCCGAAAACAAGCAGCTGCTGCGTGATGAAGACCCGGAAATGCGCGAGCTTGCCCAGGAAGACCTGCGCCGCATTGAAACGGAACTGCCCGAGGTGGAGCAGGAGCTCAAGCTCATGCTGCTGCCCAAGGATCCGCTGGACGAAAAGAACACCATCCTTGAAATCCGCGCCGGTACTGGCGGCGAAGAAGCGGCCCTGTTTGCCGCCGATCTGTTCCGCATGTATTCGCGCTATGCTGAAGTAAAGGGCTGGAAGGTGGAACTCATGAGCGAATCGCCCTCTGAATCGGGCGGCCTCAAGGAAGTTATCTGCCTTGTCAGCGGCAACAAGGTGTACAGCCGCCTCAAGTTCGAGGCTGGCACCCACCGCGTGCAGCGCGTGCCCGCCACAGAAGCTCAGGGCCGCATCCACACCTCTGCCGCCACCGTGGCCGTCATGCCCGAAGCGGAAGAGGTGGATGTGGAAATCCGCCCCGAAGACCTGCGCATTGATATTTACCGGGCTTCCGGCGCTGGCGGGCAGCACGTCAACAAGACGGAATCGGCTGTGCGCATCACGCACTTGCCCACCAATACTGTTGTGACCTGTCAGGACGAACGTTCACAGCACAAAAACAAGGCCCGCGCCATGAAGGTGCTTGCCTCGCGTATTCTGGCCGCCGAGCGCGAGCGCTATAATTCGGAAATTTCCGCCGACCGCAAGTCGCAGGTGGGTTCCGGCGACCGCTCCGAGCGCATCCGCACCTATAATTTCCCGCAGGGGCGTTGCACGGATCACCGTATCAACCTGACCCTGTATTCTCTGGACCGCATCATGGAAGGCGAAATTGATCCTCTGATTGAAGCCCTGAGCACGGTAGCGCAGGCCGATGCGCTCAAAGCGCAGGCTACTGATTAATCGCCGCCTGCCTCAGTATGGATACAAAAAAACGCCCGCAATCGCGGGCGTTTTTTGCGTCTGCATGGCGGGCATCCATGCGGCAGGCAATGCACTTATACTGACTGGTCGGGCAGCCGCAGCATGCCCTCGCGGATGATAAAGGCGATCACGGCCTCAATGCCGGCGCCGGAAAGCATTTCTGTGAGCACATAGGGGCGTTCGCCGCGCATGCGTCGGGTGTCCCGCTCCATCACGTCCAATGAGGCATGCACCATGGGCGCGAGGTCAACCTTGTTGATGATGAGCAGGTCGGACTTGGTGATGCCGGGACCGCCCTTGCGCGGGATTTTGTCCCCGCCGCTCACGTCGATCACGTAGATTGTCAGGTCTGCCAGTTCGGGGCTGAACGTGGCGGAGAGGTTGTCCCCGCCGCTTTCCACAAGCACCAGCTCAAGGCCTGGATGGCGGGCCTGAAGCTCCTCAATGGCCTGAATGTTCATGGAGGCGTCTTCGCGTATGGCGGTGTGCGGACAGCCGCCCGTTTCAACGCCGATGATGCGGTCGGCCTCAAGGGCATTGTGGCGCAGCAGAAATTCCGCATCTTCGCGGGTGTAAATGTCGTTGGTGACGACAGCCATGTTGTAGTGCTTGCGAAGGCGCATGCACAGGTGGCGCAAGAGGGCCGTTTTGCCGGAACCCACAGGGCCGCCAACGCCCACTCGCAGGCAGGGTCTATTGGTCATGACGTTCAACTCCTGAAAAGTCGGGTGTATTGTCGTTC
>JASGGT010000140.1:0-6412 GCA_047602655.1 Desulfovibrio sp.
ACTTAATCTGTATTGTGCGCACGGCGGCCATATTTCGTGCGGGATCTGCATGCGTCAAAATACATTGGCAATCGGGCTGCAAGTTGGATAAAAGGTATGCATTGTTCTATTGGCCTGGAATGAAAAGGCAGTGCTTCAATAAAAAGCAGAAGAGGGACGTCATGGGCAATTCACTTTCATGCTTCAAAGCCTACGATATCCGGGGCCGCGTACCGGGTGTTCTCAATGCGCCGCTGGCCCGCGCACTGGGCAGGGCCGTTGTTGAAATACTTGGCGCAAAAAGCGTTGTGATTGGTCGTGATGCCCGGCTTTCCGGCCCCGAACTGCGTGATGCGCTGGCCCTGGGTTTGCGTGAGGCCGGGGCGCTGGTGACGGACATAGGCATGTGCGGCACGGAAGAAATCTATTATGCCGCTGCCAACCAGCCCTTTGAAGCGGGCGTCATGATTACGGGCAGTCACAACCCGGCGGACGAAAACGGTTTCAAGCTGGTGCGCGGCGGGGCCATACCCATCAGCGGCGATTCCGGCCTGTTTGCCCTGCGTGACCGTGTGGAGGCCATTCTTGCCGAGAACGGCGATGCTGCCGAATTCCAGGATGTTTCCCCTCTGGACCATGCCTCGTTCCGTGCTGGCTACGTTGCCTGGCTGCTGGAATACAGCGGGGCCGGGCAGCTTGCGCCTGTTGCTGGCCGCAAGCCCCTGAAGATTGTGGCTGATGCTGGTAATGGCTGCGCGGGGCTGGTGCTGAACGATCTGATGGCCTCGTTGCCATTTGAATTTGTCTGTCGGCAGATGCGGCCGGACGGAACTTTTCCCGATGGCGTGCCCAATCCCCTGCTGCCGGAGCGCCGGGCGGCTACTGCTGCTGCCGTGCGCGAATCTGGCGCGGACATGGGCGTTGCGTGGGACGGCGATTTTGACCGCTGCTTTTTTTATGACGCGGACGGAAATTTTATTGAAGGCTATTACTGCATAGGTCTGCTGGCGCAGGAGCTGCTGCGGCGCGTGCCAGGCGGCAAGGTGGTGCACGACACCAGAGTGTACTGGAATACCCGCGAGGTGGTGCAGGCCGCAGGCGGACAGCCCGTTATGGGCAAGACCGGGCACGCCTTCATGAAGGAACGCATGCGCGCAGAAGATGCCGTGTATGGTGGCGAGATGAGCGCGCATCATTATTTTCGCGATTTTGCCTATTGCGATTCGGGTATGCTGCCCTGGCTGCTGGTAGCCTCGTTGCTGCACCGCACGGGCAAGCCCCTTGCCGCGCTGGTGGCAGAACGTATGGCGGCTTACCCGTGCAGCGGTGAAATCAACCGTCGGGTGCAGGATGCCCCCGCTCTCATGAGGCAGGTGAGGGACCGCTATGTGGCTTCGGCTCTGCACGAGGACAGCATGGACGGCGTTAATCTGGAGTTTGCCGACTGGCGTTTCAATCTGCGCATGTCCAATACCGAACCCCTGCTGCGCCTGAATGTTGAGAGCAGGGGAAACCACGCGTTAATGGAAGAAAAGACGGCTGAAATTTTGCGTTTTTTGAAAGAACAGGGCGGTGCCATACCTGCCTGAGGTGGCCTTTGCGGGCCTCAATGGGCATGGTCGCGCAGCGCTTGTTTGCGGGCGGTTGATGGCGTAGCATAGGCTGGTTGGCTCTGCTGGCAGTGCGTTGGATTGGTGTTCCAACTTTGATGCAATGATGAGGAAATTCATGCAGACTATTGCCCCTGTGATTTTGTGTGGAGGCAGCGGAACACGGTTGTGGCCGCTTTCTCGCGAGACATACCCAAAGCAGTTTGTGGATCTGGGCGGCGGGAAAACGCTGTTCAAGGATACCGTGCTGCGGGCGCAACACACGCCGGACAGCATGGAGCCTGTTATCGTATGCAATGAGGCTCACCGCTTCTATGTGACCGCCGAGCTGTACGAATGCGGCGTGCATGGCAAAATCCTGCTGGAACCCGCGCCGCGCAACACTGCTCCCGCTATTGCGCTGGCCGCTTTTGCCCTGAAGGAAGACGGCGCAGACCCGCTCATGCTGGTATTGCCCTCTGACCATGCCATTGGCGATGAAGATACTTTTTTTGAAGGCGTAAAGCGCGCGGCAGCCCTGGCGGAACAGGGACGTATTGTTACCTTTGGCATTGCCCCCACTGGTCCGGAAACCGGCTTTGGCTATATCGAACAGGGCGAGGCCCTCGGCGCGAACGGCTACCGGGTTGCCCGCTTTGTGGAAAAGCCCGATGCGGATAAAGCCTCGGCCATGCTGTCCAAAGGCGGCTACTCGTGGAACAGCGGCATGTTTTTGCTGCGGGCTTCTGTGTATCTGAATGAGCTGGAACGTTTTGCTCCCCAGATATACGCAGCTTGCAGCGCTGCCTGGAAGGGGCGCAAGGACGATCAGGCCTTTTCCCGCCCGGACAGCGAGGCATTTCTTTCCTCTCCCTCTGATTCCATAGACTATGCGGTCATGGAGCAAACGGATCTGGCGGCAGTTGTGCCGCTGGGCGTCAGCTGGAGCGACCTTGGCTCGTGGGAAGCCTTTTATCAGATAGGGCAGCAGGACGGCTCCGGCAACGTATGCTCCGGCGATGTCATGACAGAGGGTGCCGAGGATTGCTATTTTAACGCCAATCACAGGCTGCTGACCGCTATCGGCGTGAGCGGGCTTGTGGTGGTGGAAACGCAGGATGCCGTGCTTGTTGCGCCGCGCGACCGCGTGCAGGACGTCAAAAAGATTGTTGGCCGCCTGCAAAGCGCGCAGAGGCCCGAGTGCAGGCAGCATCCGCTGGTGTACCGCCCCTGGGGCAGCTACGAAACCCTTGTCATGGACGGGCGGTTTCAGGTCAAACGTATTATTGTGAACCCCGGTGCCGAGCTTTCCTTGCAGATGCACCACCACCGCGCCGAACACTGGGTTGTGGTGAGCGGCACGGCAGAGGTGACCAACGGTGATCTGGTCAAGCTGTTTACGGAAAACCAGTCGACCTACATACCCGTCGGCACCATGCATCGCTTGAAAAATCCTGGGGTTATCCCCCTGGTGCTTATCGAAATACAGTCCGGCGCCTATTTGGGGGAGGACGACATCGTGCGTTTTGCGGATGTGTACGGGCGGGAAGGGTAGCACGGCTGCCAGTATGGCTGCCGCACAGCTGCTGTTTCAACCAGTGGACAATGGTAGCCTTGCAAGCTATTTTACCCGCCTCTTTGCTGCCAGCAGGGAGTTTCAGCCCTCGTAGCTTCACCATTAAAACGACAATATACTGAAATTATGAAAAAAGCGCTTATTACCGGCATCACCGGACAGGATGGGGCTTACCTTGCGGAGTTTCTGTTGCAGAAGGGCTACGAGGTGCACGGCATCAAAAGGCGCGCCTCGTTGTTCAATACCGACCGCATAGATCATCTGTATGAAGACCCGCATGCCAATCGGCGGCACTTTATTCTGCATTACGGCGACCTGAGCGATTCCAGCAACCTGGTGCGCCTGATGCAGGAAGTAAAGCCAGACGAAGTGTATAATCTGGCGGCGCAGAGCCATGTGCAGGTTTCTTTTGAGTCGCCCGAATACACTGCGGATGTGGATGCCCTTGGCACCTTGCGTCTGCTTGAGGCCATTCGCATTGCCGGGCTTACGGAGACCACCCGTTTTTATCAGGCCTCTACCTCTGAACTTTTCGGGCTGGTGCAGGAAGTGCCGCAGACGGAGAAAACACCGTTTTATCCCCGCTCCCCCTATGCCTGCGCCAAGCTCTACGCCTACTGGATCACGGTAAACTATCGCGAAGCTTATGGCATGTATGCCTGCAACGGTATTCTTTTCAACCACGAATCGCCCATCCGCGGTGAAACCTTCGTGACCCGCAAGATCACCCGCGCCATGTCGCGCATGGTGCTTGGCTTGCAGGATTGCCTGTACCTCGGCAACATGGACGCCAAACGCGATTGGGGCCACGCACGCGATTACGTTGAAATGCAGTGGCTTATGTTGCAGCAGGAAAAGCCTGATGATTTCGTGATCGCCACCGGGCGGCAGTTTTCCGTGCGGGATTTTGTCAATGCCGCAGCCGCAGAACTTGGCGTCTGCCTCAGCTGGCAGGGCACGGGCGTGGAAGAAACCGGCACCGTAACAAGTGTTGATGTGAACCGCTTGCAGCAGGTTGCTGGCAACCGTCAGGGTCTGGAATGCCATCTCAAACCCGGCAATGTTATTGTGCGTGTTGACCCGCGCTACTTCCGCCCCACAGAAGTGGAAACCTTGCTGGGCCAACCGGCCAAGGCCAAGGAAAAGCTGGGCTGGGAGCCGAAAACTTCCTTTGAAGACATGGTGGCCGAGATGGCGCGCGAAGACCTTGCCCTGAGCATGCGCGACGCCGTGTGCAAGGTGGCGGGCTTTAAAACCTTCAGCCACAACGAGTAGGTCATGCGCAAGGATGCTCTGGTTTATGTGGCGGGGCACAGGGGGCTTGTAGGCAGCGCCCTGTGCCGTGCTTTGGCGCGTTCAGGCTATGAACGGCAGCTAACGAGCACGCATGCGGAGCTGGATCTGTGCGACCAGGCTGGAGTGCGGACTTTTTTTGCCCAGCACAGGCCTGATGTGGTGATTCTGGCCGCTGCCAAGGTCGGGGGTATCCACGCCAATGCCACATACCCAGCAGAGTTCATTTACCAGAATCTGCAAATCCAGAACAACGTCATCGACTGCGCATACCGCAACGGCTGTAAAAAGCTGCTGTTCTGGTTCTCGTGCATTTACCCCAAGCTGTGCCCGCAACCCATCAAGGAAGAGTATCTGCTCACCGGGCCGCTGGAACCAACCAACGATGCCTACGCTCTGGCTAAAATATCAGGCATCAAGATGTGTCAGGCCTACCGCAAGCAGTATGGTTTTGACGCAATCAGCGCCATGCCCACCAATCTGTATGGCCCCGGAGACAACTATCATCCGGAAAACAGCCATGTGATCCCTGCGCTGATTCGCCGCTTTCACGAAGCAAAGGAAGGCGGGGCCCCCAAGGTGACTATTTGGGGCACAGGTAAGGCTTTGCGTGAATTCCTGCATGTGGACGACATGGCGGAAGCTTGCGTGTTCCTGCTCGAGAATTATTCTGACTTTGAACACGTCAATGTGGGCTGTCAGCAGGAATGCACCATCATGGAAGTTGCCCGGCTTATTGCCAGGGTTGTGGGGTTCAACGGCGAAATCGATACTGATTCCGCAAAGCCGGACGGCACGCCCCGCAAGCTCATGGATTCGGGCAAACTTTTGGGCATGGGGTGGAAACCCCGCGTAGGGCTTGAAGATGGCCTGCGCGATGCGTACAGCGATTTTTTGCAAAACCAGCATAAGCGGGGTTATTAGCGTTTATGGCTCACGAGCTTGTCATTGAGGCCGGTCGCGCCGAGCGGCAATACTGGAAAGACCTGTGGCGCTATCGAGACCTTTTTTTTATTTTGACATGGCGCGATGTGGCCGTGCAGTACAAGCAGACGGTAGTGGGTATTTTATGGGCTGTGTTGCGTCCGTTACTGACCATGGCAGCCTTTACTTTTGTGTTCGCAAAGGTAGCAAAACTGCCCTCAGAAGGCGTGGCTCCGTACCCTCTGATGGTTTTTGTGGCCATGCTGCCGTGGCAGATGTTCGCCACTGCCATCAGTGCCATTGCAAACAGCCTTGTTACCAACAGCAATCTTGTTTCCAAGGTCTATTTCCCCCGGATTATCGTGCCCGCTGCGACCATGGGCGTGGCTGTGGTAGATTTTGTTATTTCTTTTGTGCTGCTGGCATTGATGATGGTGTTCTATCAGTATGTGCCACCCGTGCAAATGCTGGCTGTTCTGCCCCTGACCTTGCTCGCCGCCCTTGTTGCCCTGGGCCCGGGGCTTATACTTTGCGCGCTCAACGTAACGTATCGGGACTTTCGTATCATTGTGCCCTTCATTACCCAGTTCGGTCTATATCTGTCGCCCGTGGGCTTTTCGTCAGGCATAGTGCCGGACAAATGGCGTCTGCTCTACGAGTGCAACCCTATGGTCGGCGTTATTGACGGCTTTCGCTGGGCTGTGCTTGGCAGCATGGAATGTCCTGTCCGCGCGCTTTGCATTAGCGTGGGCTGCGCGATTGTTCTGCTGTTTTATGGTATCAAAACCTTTCGTAAGACTGAACGCACTTTTGCGGACGTTATATAGGACGAGTAGATGAAACCCATCATATCAGTTGAAGGGCTCGGCAAGAGCTATACCATTCGACACGAAGGGCAGACCCACTACAAGTCTTTGCGTGAGGAACTTTTCAAGCTGCCCAAGCGTCTGCTCAGCAGGGACGGGCAGAGTCAGGAAGAATTCTGGGCACTCAGGGATGTGAATTTTGACATAATGCCTGGTGACCGCGTGGGCTTTATAGGGCGCAACGG